>CACYNZ010000129.1 GCA_902775835.1 uncultured Eubacteriales bacterium
CATTATTCATTCTTGTTCGTTTATCATGCTGCTGTTTTATCAGCAGCATCCGGCGAATTTCTTACTCTTCGCCTGCCTGCTTTTTGCGGAAAGCCTCCACAACGCGGACAAAGTTTCCGATGGTGGCGCTCAGGCTGCCAACCAGTCGTGCCAGAAGGACATCGCGGCTGGGCATCTTTGCGAGACGTTCAATAGTAGCAACATCCACAACCTGACCATCCATGATACCGCCGGTGATCTTCAGAGAAGTAAGCTTGTTCTTTTCAATGAATTCGCTGACAATTTTCGGAGCAGCAACTGCATCAGACATGCCGAAAACGAAAGCATTAGGTCCATTCAGAAGATCATCAGCACCTTCAATGTTCAGCTCCTGCAGAGCCAGACGCACCAGGCGGTTCTTCAGAACACAGTAATGCACATCGCTCTCGCGGCACTGCTTACGCAGGGCAGTCACCTGATCCACGGTCAGACCGGTGTAGCTCACGAACGCAACAGACTTTGCATTCTCGAACTTCTCTTTGATTTCACTTACAACTTGTTCTTTGACCTCACGATTCTTGCTCATCTTTCTTGCACCTCCTTTATGGTTTGGAGTAAAAGAAAACCCTTGCACAGGCGCAAGGGATGAGCTTACACTAATCCTTTACACCTCGGCAGGCAGAGCCATTGCTCATTTACATCCTTCAAGAGGATACCGGCTGTCTCTGGCATAGGTTTCTTTCAAAACCGTGTTGCATGTTATCACACATGTTCATGAAAGTCAACAACGATTTTGCAGGCAGATTCAAACGCCTTCCGGGACAAGGGAAACACATGAAACGTTCCTGGATACACAGTGCATCCGCATCAATAGTATGATTCCGTTTCTGAAAATACAAGATATTGTGTCAGAATTCATCTTTTACAAATTAGACACTATTTTGTTTCAATTTGATCACCATATTTGATTGACAATTTAACAAAGTTGTAATATATTTTATTCGCATGACTGGGGTTTTTATACGCAGTTTTCATTTTCCCGGAGTAAGGAAGTGAATGCAATGTTCCGGGGCAGAACACAGAACCGGTTTCTGATATTACTGCTGCTCCTGCTGCTTCTACTGCCCGCAGCAGCACTGGCCGCAAAGACAGGAAAGGTGAGCTGTTCATCACTGAAACTCAGGGAGAAGGCATCCACAGAGGCGAAAGTGCTGCAGACTCTGCCGAAAGGAACAGAGCTGATTATTTCCAGCACGAGCGGCGATTGGTATAAGGTCAAGTATGGCAAGTATACCGGTTATGTAATGAAGAAATACGTGAAAACCGGAAGCAGTTCCTCCTCTTCCTCCTCCTCTTCATCTTCTTCATCCTCTTCCTCCATTCTGAAGCAGCTCAAAAAAATAGGCAAGCCCAAAGCCTGTGAGCCGGGAGACAGTGGTAGCAATGTAACCAAGCTTCAGAAATGCCTTGATGTGATGGGATACTATTCTGGAAGCATTGACGGCGATTATGGAAACGGCACCAAGAAAGCCGTGAAAAAACTTCAGAAAGCCAAGGGACTTAAACAAACCGGCATTGCAGACAAGAATACGATCGCTGCCATGTTCGGAGAAAAAGTATCGTCATCGTCATCTGATTCTTCCGGAAGCGGTACTGCAGAGCGTCTGGACTGGTTCCATGGCGGAGCAGACAAGATTCCGAAGCGAACTACTTTTACTGTCAAGGACTGCAAGACAGGCAAAACATTCAAAGCCAAGCGTTGGTCTGGTGCCAACCACCTGGATGCTGAACCTCTTACCAAAAGCGATGCCCAGGTCATCAAGTCGCTGTATGGAGGGCACTGGTCCTGGAAAAGGCGGCCCATCCTGGTAAAATACAACGGTCACGTTTACGCCGCTTCCATGAACGGCATGCCGCACGGTACACAGACCATTACGAACAACGGTTTTGAAGGTCACTTCTGCATCCACTTCTACGGGAGCATGACCCATGGCACCAAAAAAGTGGATTCCACACATCAGAACTGTGTTTCAAAGGCAATGCACTATAAATGGTAAATACAGACTCCGGTAAATGAAATACCGAAGTCTGTATTTTTCTATGTAAAGTCTGACAGGACTTGGCGTAATTCCCCTGTCTGTGTATGGAACCGTGCGTTCTTTTAATTGACAGGCAGAGTTGAAACTGTTAGAATTGGGCGGACCATGAAGGGAAACAGCGTATGGCGTGGCATTCTTTCAGAGAGGAAGTCGACTGGCTGAAAGCTTCCGAATGCCTGCATGCGGGGACACTCCCGGAGTCTTTCGGTGAAAACCGGACGCAGATCTGCGTTACAGATCACGTTAACGAAGGCAGGGAAACCTGCGAAGCAAGGGTGGCACAGCGATGATTTTCGCCCCATGCAGGCAACTGCATGTTTTTTTTGTTCCGGCGAAAAGTGAAGGAGGATACTGATGTTGGCACAGGCCCCAAGAGGGACACGGGATGTACTGCCCACACAGAGCTATCGGTGGCAGTATCTTGAAGCAAAGATGCGCAGGGTTGCGGCAGAAGCCGGGTTCAGAGAAGTCCGGACTCCGGTTTTTGAACACACGGAACTGTTTCTGCGCGGTGTCGGCGACACCACGGATATTGTCCAGAAAGAAATGTATACTTTTCTGGATAAAGGCAAGAGAAGCATTACGCTTAAGCCTGAAGGCACGGCTGGCGCTGCCCGCTCTTTCCTCGAAAGCAATCTGTACGCCGAACCTCTGCCCTGCAAAATGTATTATCTGAGCGCTCCAGTATTCCGTTATGAAGCGCCTCAGGCAGGTCGACTGCGCGAACATCATCAGTTCGGCCTTGAATGCTTCGGAGCAAAGGAGGCAACGGCTGACGCAGAGCTGATTATTCTTGCCTACAGATATCTATCCGGCCTGGGTATTTCCAATCTTTCCGTCAACATCAATTCCATTGGCTGCCCCGAGTGCCGTCCGAAATATAATGAAGCATTAAAGAATTATCTGCGTGAACGGACTGACTGCCTCTGTCAGGACTGCAGGAACCGTTTGGAAAGAAATCCTCTGCGCGTCCTGGACTGCAAGGTTCCCACCTGTCAGGAGGTTGTAAAGGATGCGCCGCGTCTGCTAGACTGGCTTGATGACGACTGCAGAAATCATTTCCAGCAGCTGCAGGACTGTCTGGCAAAGGAAAAGATACCCTTTGAAGTAAACAGTCATATTGTCCGCGGCCTGGACTACTATACCAAAACCGTTTTCGAGCTGATCACCAAAACCCCGGAGGGCAATCTCACCGTCTGCGGCGGCGGACGCTATGATCACCTCGTAAAAGAACTGGGCGGTCCGGATCTTCCCGCCGTGGGTTTCGGCATGGGCGTGGAACGCGTACTCATGCTCCTGGATTCCGAAGGCATCAGTATTCCCGAGCCCGATCTTGTGGATGTTTTTGTGACCTACATGGGAGACCATGTTCTCGATGCTTTCTCTCTTGTGCAGCGGCTCCGTGAAAGCGGTCTGAAAGCAGACATGGATCACACGGGCAGAAGCCTGAAAGCACAGTTCAAGTATGCCAACAAGCTTGGCGCAGCAGTTTGTGCCACCCTTGGAGACAGTGAAGTCGCTGAGGGCGTGGTAAACCTGAAAAACATGAAAACCGGTGAATCGAAAACCGTTCCGCTTGCGGAAGCTGCTGAACATGTGAAAGCCATGGGCGGGACAGTATAAGAAAAAGGAGAAATCTCTATGCAGAACAGGACTCATACATGCGGGGAACTTCGGAGCACCCATATCGGTCAGCGCGTTCAGCTTTCCGGATGGATGGAGAATATTCGTGAAGTCGGCGGCAATCTCGCCTTTGTGATTCTCCGCGATTTTTACGGTGTGACCCAGGTGGTCATCGAGACAGAGGAAATGATGGCTGTTGTGCGTGAACTGAACAAGGAAAGCACAATCTCCGTCACGGGCACCGTGCGTGAACGCACCAGCAAGAATCCAAATCTGCCGACCGGGGACATTGAAGTTGTGCCGGATGAAATCCAGGTGCTCGGCAAATGCCGGTATAATGCACTCCCATTCCAGGTGACGCGCTCTACGGAAGCAGACGAAAGCCTGCGTCTGAAGTACAGATACCTGGATCTCAGGAATCCCGAAGTCAAGAAAAACATCATTATGCGCTGCAATGTCGTTGCAGACCTGCGTGCTGCCATGATCGCGCATGGTTTTCTGGAAATCACCACGCCAATTCTTACGGCATCTTCTCCCGAAGGTGCCAGAGACTATCTGGTTCCCGCCAGAAAGCATCCGGGCTGCTTTTATGCACTTCCGCAGGCACCGCAGCAGTTCAAGCAGCTGCTGATGACTTCCGGTTTTGACCGTTATTTCCAGATCGCGCCCTGCTTCCGTGATGAGGATGCCCGCGGCGACCGCAGCCCTGGCGAATTCTATCAGCTTGACATGGAAATGGCCTTTGCCAGCCAGGAAGATGTGTTCGAGATTCTGGAGGATGTACTTCCGCCGGTATTTGCCAAGCACGGCAAATATCACACGGCTTCCGCTGCACCTTTCCGCAGGATTCCTTATCTGGAAGCAATGGAGACTTACGGATCGGACAAACCGGACCTTCGCATTGATCTGGTCAGTCAGGATGTGACTGAACTTCTTGGCGGCATCGGTTTTGAGCCCTTTGCCGGCAAGCGGATCAAGGCCGTTGTCGTGTCGGATATGACCTGCACCCGCAAGCAGATCGACAAGCTCTGCCAGGATGTGGAAGTGGTGAGCGGCTCCAAGCCGTACTGGTTCCGGATGGATGACAAGGGTGAACTGGTGGGCGGAATTGCAAAATTCCTGCAGGGCTGCAAGGATGATGTTGTAAAGGCACTGGGACTTGCCCCCAATACTTTTGTCGGCCTGAGTGCCGGCCCTCAGCTGGCTGCCCAGAAAACCGCCGGCGTGCTGATCCGCCAGCTCGGACTTCTGTGCCCGAACCATATGGACGCAGAAAAATATGAATTCTGCTGGATCGTGGATTTCCCCATGTATGAAATCGGCGAAGAAAGCGGAGAATTGGAATTCTGCCACAATCCATTCTCCATGCCCAACGGCGGTCTGGAAATCCTGAAGAAAGCCGCTTCCGGCGAAGTGGATCCGCTTTCCATTACTGCTTTCCAGTACGACCTGGTCTGCAACGGAGTGGAGCTGTCTTCCGGCGCCGTGCGTAATCACGATCCGGAAATCATGATCGAAGCATTCAAGCTGGTCCGGCTTGGCGAAGAGGATGTCAAGGCCAAGTTCCCGGCAATGTACAATGCCTTCTGCTACGGAGCCCCGCCGCATGCCGGCATCGCTCCCGGCGTGGACCGCATGGTCATGCTGCTGGCCGGCGTGGATACGATCCGTGAGGTCATTCCTTTCCCCATGAACAAAAACGCCCAGGACGTGATGATGGGCGCTCCCGGAAGAGTGGAACCCAAGCAGCTGGAAGAACTGCATATTGCACTTGTCCCGGAAAAGGAAGCATAACAGGACCAGTCCGTGCCCGGAGCTCTTTCCGGGCACGGATTGATTAACATTTCCGATTCTGCTATACTCGTCACTGGATGACCGGTGCGGTGGGATAATCTGCAATCGGTTCCCATACATGTCAGGAGGTGCACATAACGTGGCCGCTAAAAAGGAAAATCTGCCGGTAAGCGTGGATGAAAATGTTGAACAGACCAGTTCCATAACCTACGCTCCGGAAGTCATCAATATTATCACCAGTGCTGCCATCAATGAGATTGAAGGAATTGCCGGCATGAGCAATGCTTCGGGAAGCATTCTCAACCGTAAAAGCGGTTCCAACAAGGGAATCAAGATTGAGATGGGGCCTGAGGAAGTTTCTTTGGACCTTTATGTGATCATTGAATATGACCGTCCGATCCAGAAGGTGGCACAGGAAGTTCAGGAGAATGTTCGCAAGGCCATTGAGAGCATGACCGGACTGCATGTGGTGCGCGTGGATGTTCATGTCCAGGGTGTCAGCTTTGAAAAGGAAAATACTGCTCTTGCAAGCGGGGCCAAAAAGGCTGTGCTGGGTAAGGGCAAGGATTCTGCTGAGGCGCCTGCACCGGAGACCCCTTCTGAAACGGAAGAAAAGCCAAATTCTGTGGAAGAAAACAGTGCAACCTGATAATCCTGGTTCATTGAGAGCGCAGAAGCAAGGAGGCGCTGAAGGTGAAGAGAAGTATTGGCCTGCGGATTCTTCTGGCCGTATCCGGTCTGATTTTTCTCGCAGAAGCCGCCGCGCTGATCGCAGACAAGTTTTTTGATGTTCCGGTATTCGCATATCTGGAAAAAGTATCTCCCGCTTCCGGAACCCTATGGCTTGTGATCATTCTTGCCGCCGCTTTTTTGGCATGCATTCTGGCCGTCATGTGCTGGACCGCCATGTTTGACCGCAGCAGCCGCAGGCATTATGTGCAGCAGCATACAGAGTCCGGCGCTCTGGATATTTCCATGGTGGCCATAGAATCGCTTGTGAAAAAATGCACTGACTGCCATGAAGATATTCAAATCAAATCAACAAGACTGGAAAACACACGCGGCGGCCTTATCATCCGTCTGCGTGCCTGCCTTGCAAGCGGTGTCAATATCCCGCTGACAGTATCCGCCCTGCAGAAACAGATCCGCCAGTATGTAACAGCATGTTCGGGTATTGATGTCCGCGAAGTGGCCGTAACCATTGAACAGACAGACGGCAAGCCTTCCGATGAATCCTGTCTTGTGCCAGGTCCTGATGCAGGCAAGGTGATCAGGGATCCTGACCCCACTCCTGTCAGCGTGAACGCTCAGGAAAGCGCAGAAAACAGCGAAGAGCGGCTTCTGCACCAGCGTCTTTTCGGACATCAGGAAGTTGAAGCCTCTCTGCCGGAGGCCCCCGATTACCTGGCCGAATCTTCAAAGGAAGAAGAACCGGCAGAAGATATGTCCGATTCCGAAGAGCCCGTTGAGCCGGATACACAGAATGAATGGGCGGACGACAGCTCAGAGGCAGACTATGTTCACGATGCAGATACCGTTCAGGCTGCCGAAACGGATGAAGATGTCCTGCAGACAGAGGATCCGGATTCACACGAGCTGGAATGGACCCTTGATGATGTAGCGGAAGACGGCACAGTGCCGGACATGGAAGCTGAAGAAACAGATTCCATGGCTTCCGAAGAGAAAACACAAACAGGCGAGGAGCGTCAAGATGTCACGTAAGGTTGCGCGCAATGCGGCCATGCAGATGATTTATGAGCATCTTCAGGGCGGAGAAGGCGGAGAAGAAACACTGCTGATGGTTTATGATCAGCTCAGGAATGAAGGCACTGCTCATCTGGACCAGGAAGATCCTGATGATTCAGATCGTGCCTTTATTCAGAACGTTTTTCAGGGCGTCATGGACCATCTTGACGAACTGGATGCAGAAATCGAGAAATTCAGCACCTGGCCGCTTGATCGGCTCAGTCTGGTGGATCTGACCATCATGCGCATGGCTGTTTGGGAAATCCTTTTTGAAAATGATCCGGACGTTCCCGGAAGTGTCGCAATCTCAGAAGCCGTCGAACTGACCAAAACCTATTCGGATCCGGAAGACGGCCGGTTTGTAAACGGAATTCTCGGCTCCGTCCTGCGTGCCAAAGAGGGAAAAGCATGAGCGGCAGCATCGTCCTGGGATTCGATACGAGCTGCTATACAACTTCTGTAGCTGCTGTCACTCTGGAAGGGGATATCCTGTGCTCATGCCGCCGTCTTTTGTCCGTGGAACAGGGACAGCGGGGACTCAGACAGTCAGATGCATTGTTTCTGCATACGCGCCAGCTTCCGGAATTAATGGAAGAAATGGCGCCGTCCATCAGAGGTATGCAGGTGGCAGCTGTTTGCGCATCTTCCCGTCCAAGAGATGACGAATCATCATATATGCCTGTATTTCTTGCGGGGGATGCCCAGGCACGGACATTGTCCGCAGTGCTCGGGATTCCCTTTTTTCATACGACGCATCAGCGCGGGCATTTCAGAGCAGCGCGCGTAGGTACTCGACTCCAGGATGGTCCGGCTCTGTTCATGCATCTGTCCGGCGGAACCACTGAGATTCTCAGCTGTTCAGCAGATTCGCTGCAGCTTTTGGGCGGGTCCGGGGATCTGCATGCCGGACAGCTGATTGATCGTACCGGGGTTGCCATGGGACTTCATTTTCCGGCTGGTCCGGAAGTGGAAAAGCTTGCCATGGAGGGCTGGAGCGAACACAGAATTCCACTGAGCATGGATAAAGTAGGCATTGTCTGTCATCTTTCCGGTGCGGAAACTCAGGTTCAGAGATGGCTGAAGTTCGGTACGCTCAGTCATGAGGATATAGCCGCTGAGGTCTTCGATTTTCTTGCGCGGACGGTATCCCGCATGGCACTGATGGCAGAAAAGCATACCGGGATTCATCAGATTCTTATTGCAGGGGGAGTCGCGTCCTCCAGTCTGCTCAGGGACATGGTCAGGAACCGTGTGAGCAGACAGTCCGATTTGACGGTGTACTTCGGGAAGAATGAGCTTTCCGGAGATAATGCCGTCGGAGTTGCCTTGATTGGCAGGGAAAAGTTCTTGGCGGAAAGGCAGGGTGAACACGATGTCGGCAGCAATTCTTGATGGAAAAGCTCTGGCGGCTTCCAGGGAGACATGGTGTCAGGAACGGGTCAGCCAACTGAAAGAGGCAGGCATCTGTCCGGGGCTTTCTGTGGTTCTTGTGGGCGAAGATCCGGCCAGTGTGGTCTATGTGCGTTCCAAGGAGAAAGCGTGCGAGCGGGTGGGAATCAGATCCTTTTCCCGGCATTTGTCCGCAGAAGTATCCCAGATTGAACTTGAGGGTGTGCTGAAAGAACTGGCTGCAAACCCGGAAGTGCACGGCATTCTTCTTCAGCTTCCTCTGCCGGGAAATCTCGATCCTGTATCAGCCATTTCCTGCATTCCGCCTGAAAAGGATGTTGACGGATTTCACCCTGTCAGTGTAGGGAGGCTCGTTCAGAACCTCCCTGGCTTCGTCTCCTGCACTCCGGCAGGCATCATCGAGCTCCTGAAGCGCTACGATCTGCCTACGGATGGAAAGAAGGCCGTGGTTATCGGCCGTTCCAACATTGTGGGAAAGCCTCTTGCCGTGCTTCTTGCGAGGCCCGGCCGCTATGGCAACGCCACTGTGACGCTCTGCCACTCGCATACACCGGATCTCGCCGCCGAGTGCCGGCAGGCTGACTTTATTTTCGCCGCCATTGGAAAGCCCCGCTTCGTGACCAGGGACATGGTCAAAAAAGGTGCCGTCATCATAGATGTGGGCATCAACAGGACGGAAGCGGGCCTGTGCGGCGATGTGGATTTCGACGGTGTCAAGGATATGGTTTCGGCCATCACCCCGGTTCCCGGCGGCGTCGGCCCCATGACCATCGCCATGCTGCTCAGAAATACCCTGCAGTCATGGCACCAGAGAACTGGCTACGGCCTTTAGCCGGATCCAGAAAGGAACAGAAAATATGTATCGCAATGCCAAAAACGTTGGTTATGTGATGATTGGCAGTGGCGCCATCAATCAGCTCGGGGATATT
>CACYNZ010000130.1 GCA_902775835.1 uncultured Eubacteriales bacterium
TGCTGCGCAGCGGAAGGCTTGCTCTGCAAGCCGCGCAGCACGCGGCTTTGAGCGCATTACGCGCTCAAAGAATATAAAGGAAAACGCTGTTCTCATGCTATCAAAAGATGTTATTCAGAATAAATCAGCGTTTCCCTTTAGTATAACCGCATACCGGTTTCTGGAAATCTCCGCCGCACAGTTTTTGAGCTGCAGCTGTACCAGGATCTGCAGGGTCCGGACCAGGGGCAGGGACGCCTTTGCGGCGATTTCCTCCACCCCGGCGGCGTCGGAGCTTAAGACATTGAAAACCGCCTGCTCTTCATCTGACAGGGCAGGCAGGGATTCCGCCGCCGCTCTCCGGCCGTCTCTGCCGTCCGGCCGGACTCTCTTCAGGCCGATGGAGACAGCGAGATTATCCAGCAGATTGTCCGGAGAAAGGATGATACCCGCTCCCTGTTCAATCAGACGGTCATACTTTTCCCGCACCGCGCTGGTCATGGGTGTGTCAATCACGCCCGGGCGCACCTCGTGCACCAGTATGCCCTCCGGAGCAAGACGGTCCGCATACAGTTTCGTCAGCATGGAAATGCCGGCCTTGGAGACACAGTACTCGCCTCGGCTGATGCTGGACACTTCCGCGGAGCACGAGGAGATATTGATGATCGTGCCGCGTTTCCTGCCCTGCATGGGCTGGGCAATCATCTGCCTTGCCACGGCCTGGGTCAGGAACATGTTGCCCCTGGTATTGATGCCGATCACCCGGTCAAAGCTTTCCTCCGTCATTTCCAGGAGGTCCACACGCTCAAGCGGCGCCACGCCGGCGTTGTTCACCAGTACGTCAATCCGGCCCCACGCCTGCACCGTTTCGCGCACCATGCGCAGCCGGTCCTCATGGACGCTTACATCCGCCTGAATGTAGACCCACTCGCTGCCCTCCCCGGTGAGCCGTTCAAGGGCAGGCCGGACTTTCTCCTGACTGCTGCGGGAAGCGATGGCCAGCCGGTATCCGTCCTGGCCCAGGCGCGAGGCAATCCCGAGCCCGATGCCCTGGGTGCCTCCGGTAATCAGTGCGGTCTTTTGCATGACTGTCTCCTTTCAGCCCCGGAAGTTCGCGGGCAATGCACTGAGCGTTTTCTGGTATTCCCTGTAATAGCCCAGGAAGGTTTCCGGGTCACGGACCACGCAGCCTGTCGGCTTGTGGGAACGGATCAGATCCCCGCACTTGCCGCAGGTCAGGCAGACTCTGGACGCGTCCACACGTCCGTCTGTCAGAATCTGCCGGGCAAAGTCCGGATTGGCAAAGGACATGCGTCCAAACAGCATGCCGTCACACAGTCCCTCTTCCACCGCGCCTGCCGTGTACAGGTCGGCATACTGGCGCAGGTACGTGGGCGCGGACGCGAATATGACCATGTCCGGCACTGCCTTCTTCACTTCCCCGATGCCGCGGATCATGCGCTCCACACCTTTCAGGGGATGCTCGTCCGGCACATACTTGCCCGCATCATAGGGGCGGGTCACATGCGTGGTGGCATAGGGATTGCCCATGGTCAGGTTCACAAAGTCCAGATGCTCCTCCGTCTTCAGCTCCCGCACCAGCCGGATCGGCTCTTCCCAGTCCGGCTCCAGCCCGCTGCCCTCCCGGACACCAAACCCGAAGGGCCAGGCGTACCCGTCATAGATGCCCAGGCGCGCGGTCACGCGGAAATCAGGCGTTTCATGGACCCTGGCAGCGCGTATTCCGTTTTTCAGAAGCCGCATGCGGTTCTCATAGCTGCCCCCGTACATGCCCGGACGCGTATACGCCGAGCACAGCTCCGCCAGAAGATAGCCATGGCACGACTTGATATCCACGGCATCGAACCCGGCTTCCCTCGCAAGCAGAGCCGCCTCCCCGAACTTTTCCTCCAGAGACGCAAGGTATGCGTCTGACACAATGCACGCGTCATCCGCTGCCCGGTACTTTTCCAGTTCGGGATGCCGGTAGGCAATCAATGGTGCAGGCCGGTTCATGGGATTCGAGTATCGCCCGCTGTGATTGGCCTGCAGCACCAGGTACGGCGCATACCCGTTCCTGCGCAGGCCTGCCTCCTTCACCTCTTCGGTGAGGCGCTTGTAGGCATCTGCATTCTCCCGGCAGATCAGCAGCTGGGTTGCAGAAGACCGGGCCTCCTCCACAATGGCGACCGCCTCAAACCAGATCACGGCACTGCCGCCCTCGGCATCCCGCAGATATCTGCGCAGGGTCATATCCGAAGGTGAACCGTCCTTTTCCGAGTCCGCGCCTTCCATCGGCGCCACGCCCAGACGGTTGCCAAACGTCACGTTACCCGCGTGCACAGGGGATGCCAGCACCCGAGTGCTTTCCGCCATGGGCAGACGCACGCCCAGCTCCGCGCATCTGGCCTGAAGCTCCTCCAGGGAGCGGTAATGGAATTTCTCGTGTGCCATTGTGCACTGTCCTTTCTCCCCATAATATCAAGCTTTGTTGCCTGCTTAAGTATATAGGACACGTCCCGGACGTGGCAAGCGGAAAATCCGTACAGCGAAAAAAACAGGCACCGGACCATGTACGGTCCCGTGCCTGCCATGTTCACGTCTGTTCCGGCATCGGATGCCTGCTTTTCCACCTCAGGTACCGGATATAGCAGGACAGGTCTGACAGCATTCATGTCACGCCCGCCGTCAGCCAGATGGCCATGACGCCCATGCCGATCACCTGAATCAGTAAAATCGGGATCAGAATCCGGCACGCAGCCTCCACCGCGCCATTGACGAAGGCAAACAGCGCGTCTCCTATGCCGTTGAGCACTCCCCTGCACACATAGATGAGTTCCAGGAAAACATAGAAGGGACTGGTGATCTTCAGGGCGCTTCCGCCCAGAGCCACCACTTCGCTTTCCCGTACAAACAGCCGGACAAAGGATTCGCCCAACAGCTGCATCACCACCGTCATGGCCAGTGCCAGCACCGTGGTGGCAATGAAGCTGTCGCGGAACCCGGCCCGCAGGCGCTCTTTCTTTCCGGCACCCATGTTCTGCCCGGAATAGGTGGACAGGGCCATACTCAGGGACCCGTAGGGCATCATGACCAGCTGCTCCAGGCGTCCTGTGGCGGTATAGGCGGCCATGGCCGCAGGCCCAAACCCGTTCGCCACTGTCTGCAGCGCCGTGGTGGACACGGCGATCAGGCTCCACTGCAGAGCCAGCGGCAGGCCGAGACGCACTGCCCTTCCCGCGATCTTCAGGTCCGGCACAAAGTGCCGGCGTTCCAGGGAAAAGTAGGGGTTCCAGTGTATGGCATGGGCCATGCAGCCC
Source organism: uncultured Eubacteriales bacterium (assembly GCA_902775835.1). The sequence goes on from CACYNZ010000130.1 coordinate 3,300, forward strand.
GCACCGGCGATCAGCTGGGAAAGCATGGTGGCCAGCGCCGCCCCGAACACACCCATATGAAAACTGCCCACAAAGAGGAGATCCAGTCCCACATTCAGAAAGCATGACAGGATCAGAAAAATCAGGGGCGTCCTGGAATCCCCCAGTGCCTGCTGTATGGAAGAGGCATAGTTGTATATGGCCACCAGCGGTACGCCGGCACAGGTCATGCGCATGTACGTGACGGCTTCCGGCAGGATTGTCTCCGGAATGCCCAGCCATTTCAGCACCGTGGGCACCAGGGCGAAAGCCACACAGCCTGTGAGCAGGGACGATGAAAACATGATATAGCCCGAATTCACAATCGCCTTTTTGACCTTTTCCGTGTCACCCGCGCCAAAAAACTGGGACGTAATGATCCCGCCCCCGCTGCTGATCCCGTTGCAGATGGAGAAGAAGAGAAAGGATATGGATCCCGTGGCGCCAACAGCCGCCAGAGAATCCGCCCCCAGCAGCCGGCCCACGATCATGGAATCCGCCAGATTATAGGCCTGCTGGAACAGGTTTCCGATCAGGAGCGGAATGGCAAAAATGCACAGCAGCCCCAGCGGTTTTCCTTCCGTCATGTTCAGGGTATTGCTTTTCAGCATACGCGTGCCTTTCCGGAATCATTCCCGGCGCTTTTCGTTTCCGTCATGCACCCGGGATACCTTTCGCGCTTCCGGCCCGGGGAAGCATGACGCTTTATCCGGCATGCAGTATACATGCCTGCCCCGGCTTTTTCCGCTTCTCCGTCGTTTTTTCCCTGTTTTCCGCCCCGGCGCTGGACTTTCGCATCAGAAAAAAAGCCGCATCATGTAGCGTGATGCGCCGAAATACGATACAATACATACAGGGCACACAAGCGTGCATATTTATCCGAAAACGAGGGAAGCATTATGGGAAAACTCGTCATGGCATACTGGGACTGTCCGTACTGCGGCAGTCAGGGCATACGGGGCGATGTGGTCAAATGTCCTTCCTGCGGCCGTCCCCGGGGCGATGTGACATTCTACATGAAGGATCATGCGGAAAATCAGACACGCGAGGAAGGAGACACCTCCGACATCGAGTACCTGGATGAGGAAAAAGCCAAGACCGCCAACCGGAATCCTGACTGGTACTGTTCCTTCTGCAATACGCTCAACAGCGACAATGCGGCTTTCTGCTCCAACTGCGGAGCCAGCCGGGAAGACTCTGAAAGCAATTACTTCGATATCCAGAAAAAGAAGGAAGAGGAAGAGCGGCGGCGTGCACAGGCATCCGCGCCACCGCCCACGAAATCCGCCGGCGCAGGAAAGCGTCCCCTGCTTTTCCTGCTCATCGCGGTCATCGCCATTGTGGGACTGTTCATGTACCTCAACGGCAACAAGACCTCCGGCGATCTCACCGTCACTTCCCTGGCCTGGCAGCGCAGCATCCAGATCGAAGAGAACATTCAGTACAGCGAGTCCGGCTGGGAGCTACCCGCCACGGCGGAACTCACCAGTCAGCGGCAGGAGATTCACCACTACGACAGTGTGCTGGACCACTATGAGGACCGGGAAGTCACCCGTTCCCGCCAGGTGCTGGATCATTATGAAACCTATTACACCTACAGTGATCTGGGCAACGGCACCTTTGAGGAAGTGGAACATCAGCGGCCTGTCTACACCACCGAGTACTACACCGAAACGGTCAGCGAACCGGTCTATGTGCCGGTGCCGCGCTATGCCACCAAGTACTACTACACCATATGGCGATGGACGCCCACCCGCACCGTCACATCCTCCGGCGAGGACCACAACACAGCCTGGCCTGAGCCGGAACTGGCGGAAAAGGAGCGGGCCGGCGAGCGCACCGAAGCCTATGCCTTCTCGGTCAGGGATCCCAAGGACAACACCTTCACCTACCGCCTGGCGGAATCCGACTGGGCCGGCATCAACGTGGGCGACAAACTGTATATCACATCCAAACGGACCGGCGCCGATGCCTATATCTCCGACAAGGACGGAAACCGGCTGGCAGATATTGTCCGGATCCGGTAAATCCATTGATCAGAACTGCTTTTCCTTTCATGGGAAAGCAGTTTTTTTGACGGTTTGCAGGCCTGGCTGCCGCATGCTACAATACCTGGTACCCGAATTCCATGCCCCCAGTCATGCATTGCGTGCACTGAATCTGCAAGCAGAAAAGAAGGTTTTGTCCATGCTCAAACCCGGCCTGTATGAACAGATTATCAGCCGGAAGCTGTCTTCCGAGCTGTCCGATATATCAGACGAGTGCAAGGAAACCGAAAAAATCGATACCGCTGAAGCCCCGCTCGCCCTGTCGGAATACGTCGCCCGGGCGCTCCGCTCCACCCTGGAGACCATGCCGGGGAATATGGAGGAGCAGGTCACCCTGGTCAACCGCATACTTGCCATGCTGGCAGAGAAAAGAGAGGATCTTCTGGATACAGGCGTGGACCCCCGGGCGGAAGTGCTCCTGCAGGTGCTCTCCGAAAAGGATCCCCTGCTCATTACGCGCAGGGCCTCGCTTCCCCTCCCCAGGCCGGTAACCTCCATGGCTTCCAGCAGCCTGTTCACCGGTTCCGCGCATGAGCCGAAAATGTTCAGTGAACTGCAGAAGGAGATTGCCAGCGCAGACCGGATCGACATGCTCGTCTCCTTCGTCAAGTGGAGCGGGCTCCGGCTGATCATGGACACGCTCCGGGATTTCGCGCAGCGCGGCGGACTTCTCCGTGTGATCACCACCTCCTATATGGGGGCCACGGAAATCAAGGCGGTGGAAGAGCTGGCGGCACTGCCAAATGCGGAAGTCAGGATCAGCTATGACACAAAGCGCACCCGGCTGCATGCCAAGGCGTACCTGTTCGAGCGTGAAACCGGATTCACCACGGCCTATGTCGGATCATCGAACCTCTCCAACGCTGCCATGAGCAACGGCCTTGAGTGGAATCTCAAGCTCACCGCCATGGATCAGCCGGACACGCTGCGGAAAATCCGTGCCGCCTTTGACAGCTACTGGAACGCCGAGGAGTTTGAGCCCTATGGAGAAGCCTCATACACCCGACTGGCGGAGGCTCTGAAGGGGGAAAAATGGCGGGGCGAGCGTCACGCCTTCCTCTTTGACATCCGGCCCTACCCCTTTCAGCAGGCCATTCTGGACCAGATCCGTGCAGACCGTGAAGTCCGCGGGTTTTACCGGAATCTGCTGGTGGCTGCCACCGGAACCGGGAAAACCGTGATCGCCGCGCTGGACTACCGCACCTGGCGCAGAGAGCATCCGAAGTCCGCCAACCGGCTTCTGTTCATTGCCCACCGTGAGGAAATCCTGAAACAGAGCCTTGCCACTTTCCAGGGTGTGCTCCGGGATGAAAACTTCGGAGACCTCTGGGTGGGCTCCTACAGAGCCCTTCGGCTGGATCACCTGTTCATTTCCGTCCAGACCATGAATTCCCAGTCCCTCTGGACCCGTCTGAATCCTGATTATTACGACTACATCATCATAGACGAAACCCACCACGCTTCCGCTGAGTCCTACGCGGAAGCCATACGCCACTTCCGGCCGCAGGTCCTTCTCGGCCTCACGGCAACCCCGGAACGCATGGACGGGAAATCCATTCTCGGCTTTTTCGACAATCATATCTCGGCGGAAATCCGACTTCCCGAAGCCATTGAGCGCAAGCTGCTCTGTCCGTTCCAGTATTTCGGCGTCTCCGACACAGTGGATCTGGACAGCCTGAAATGGAGCCGCGGCGGGTATGACCGCACTGCCCTGAGCAACATCTACACCATCTCCGGAGCTGTAGCGGAACGGCGCGCGGAACATGTGCGAAACAGCCTGATCCGCTATGCTTCCGATATGGATGATGTCAGAGCCCTTGGATTCTGCGTCTCTGTCGAGCACGCGCATTTCATGGCAGACTATTTCAACCGTGCCGGCACGCCCGCCATTGCCCTGGACGGAAAATCCTCCGACGAACAGCGGTATTCCGCGCAGGACAGACTTGTGAAAGGGCAGATCCGGATCATTTTCGTCGTAGACCTGTACAATGAAGGCGTGGACATTCCGGAAGTGAATACCGTCCTTTTCCTGCGGCCCACGGAATCCCTGACCATCTTCCTCCAGCAGCTCGGACGCGGACTGCGCCTGAGCGACGGCAAGGACTGCCTGACTGTTCTGGATTTCATCGGTGCGGCGAACCGCCGGTACAATTTCGAGGAAAAATTCCGGGCTCTTCTCTCGGACACGCGCCACAGCGTGAAGGAAGAGATCCAGCGCGGCTTCCTGTCCGCCCCGAGGGGCTGCTACATTCAGCTGGAGAAGAAAGCCTCCGAAGTGGTCCTTAGGAATATCAGCCAGAGCCTGCGCGGTCACGGCGAGCTCATCAGCCGGATCAGAGCCCTGATGGAGGATACCGGTACAGCCCCGACGCTCGCCGGGTTTCTGGACGCCTATCATATGTCCCCGCTGGAAGTGTATCGAAAAACCTCCTTCAGCCGTCTCTGTGTGGAAGCGGGCGTCCGGGCGGACTTTACCGAGCCCATGGAGGAAAAGCTGTCCCGGGTGTTCTACCGGTTTGCATCCTTCGATTCCCGCCGGTGGATTTCCTTTCTGCTGGATGTGCTTCCGCGCCTGGACAATGTGGATTTCGGCAGGCTTCCCCCGCTTGAGCAGCGGATGCTGAGAATGTTCTATGCGACCATATGGGACGATTATGCAGAGGACCTGGACAGCGACAGTGTGCTGGAACGTCTCTATGACCTGGCGGACAGCCCTGTCATGCTGGGCGAGCTCTGTGAGCTGCTTGCCTATCAGTTCCGCCGGATTGATTTTGTTGACTCCACCACAGACCTGGGCTTTGAGTGCCCGCTGGACGTTCACTGCACCTATACCCGGAATCAGCTCCTGGCAGCAATGGACTACAGTCAGTTCAGCAACATGCGCGAAGGCGTCAAGTATCTTCCCGAGAAAAAGATCGATATCTTCCTGATCACCCTCAACAAGAGCGACAGGGACTACTCCCCCACCACCATGTATGAGGACTACGCCGTCAGCAGCAGCTTCTTTCACTGGCAGAGCCAGTCTACCACGGCGGAATCCTCAGCCACGGGTCAGCGGTACATCCATCACGTCTCGCAGGGCAGCCGCATTCTTCTGTTTGTCCGTGAGTTCAAGGAAGACGCATCCGGCACAGCCCCGTATACCTTCCTTGGGCAGGCCTGCTATGTCCGGCACACGGGCAGCAGACCCATGAACATCATCTGGAAGCTGGAGAAGGAAATTCCCGCCAAATACCTCCGCCGTGTGCAGCAGGCTGTCAGCGTCTGATCCGCAGTTCTGTGCGTCCGTGCAAATGCTCACGATCCGGTACCGGAAGTGAAATCCCATATTGCGTTTTCCCGTTTTTCCTGCTATGCTTGGCTCAGTTGAAAAACCTTTCGGAAAGTCAAAAAGGAGGCACATGTATGAAAAAGGCTTTTTCCATTTTCCTGATTGCGGCGATGCTTTTCACCTGCACGCTGGCTTCCGCTGACATGCAGACCAACAGCTTTGTTTTCAGAAACGGTATTGTCTGGGGCATGTCCCAGAAGGAAGTCACCGCCAGCGAAAGCACCAAAGGTCAGGCCTATGCTCTGAATGACCTGGAGCTGCTCCAGTATCTCAATGTCAGCATGAGCAAATTCACCGCGACCCTCTTCTATGTCTTTGATGACAGCCAGCTTTCCATGGCCGGCTACATGGTAGACCCCGGCACTCAGGAAACCTTTGACTATCTCGGTTCCGCCCTGTGCCAGGTCTATGGTTCCACACAGACAGAAATCGAGACGGAATTTATTGACGTCCTGAATTACCTCAATCCCACCTCATATACGGAAGAGGAGGTCGCCGGTTTCCCGATGGCGCTGTGGACCACGCCCGACGGCACCGATATCTGGATGGTATGGGAAAACGTGGAACGCTCCAATGTAATTGAAATCATCTATGTTTCACCCGCTGTCAAGGAAAAAATCGCCCAGAAGAATGCCTTCAACACAAACGGCCTGTAATCTTCCATCTGAAAGAGCCGCCCATGTGCGTATATGCACATGGACGGCTCTTTTTTCTGTACGCTTGTCCGCGCCTTCGGAAAAAAGCAGCCCGGATGCAATGCATCCGGGCACTGGTTCCAAATGGTGGAGATGAAGGGATTCGAACCCTCGGCCTCTGCCTTGCGAAGGCAGCGCTCTCCCAGCTGAGCTACATCCCCAGAGCAATTCGCG
>CACYNZ010000131.1 GCA_902775835.1 uncultured Eubacteriales bacterium
GTTCCGAAACCACCCGGAAATCTCCTGCCGGGATTCCAAGCCACCGGTCTTCCGGAATTTCCATAACTTTATCAGGGATCATGCGTATGAACCTGGTTTCCGGCGGAATGCCCTCTTTGCCCGACAGCAGCTCTTCCACGCTCAGCCACGCTCCGAAGAGATCCAGAGCCTGCAGTCCTTCCTGGTCCAGTTCGGTCAGGCCTCCCCACCACCGGATCCTGAAGTCCATCTCCAGGAGAAGTGTTTCTCCCGTGTCGGAAAAAATGACGCACGCGAACCGGGTGCTGCCGGGCATCAGGATCATCCCATTCAAGCGTGATCCTGCCACGCTCATGGAAACCGGCCTGCCCTGCACGTGCCCGTCCTGGACAGCCGCATACAGCGGTCTGCTTCCCCGGTTGGTGAGGGAAAGTCCGATCACCAGTGAGTCCGAGGCCGCCATAACATGCTCGGCCTTCACCAGGAGCGTACCTTCTTCAAACAGCGTCTCCGGTGTCTCCTGCACCGTCCCATTTCCCGGCACCTGCCACGCTGTTTCCAGCTGCAGCCGCAGTTCCTTCCCCATCTCACCCGCATTCAGGTCCTGACCCGTCACGATCCGGAGTTCGTGCACCACACCGCCGGCGTGCATCTGCAGCAGCGAACCGATGACCACAGCGCTTCCCAGGGCCTCATCCACCCCGGTCTGGAACATACCGGCTTCCAGACGGTCCTGCAGGGTAAACCGGGCCACGCATTCCTGTCCCGCCCCAAGCGTACGGGGGCTGACAGAACCGCTCAACCGCAGGTTTTCCGGCAGAAACTCCCAGGCTTCCAGGTCCAGCTCCGTGTCTTTTCCATTGCGCACCAGCATTTCCCCGCTGATTTCACTTCCTTCTCCGCCGTCAAGGCTGAGCAGTATGCACTCGATTCCATCTTCCGAAGCCCGGCCCAGCGGGGAACCGTTCCACGCCATCCCGCTGATGTCGAAGTCTGCAAACCCCGTTTCCACCACGCAGGTTTCCGACCAGTCCCAGGTACCGGTGTCTGCCCATTGCACCTTTGCCCCAATGCTGTGGATTTCCTCCATGCCGTACAGGTCTTTCGGATCCACCCGGAGCATGCGGCCGCCGTCCTTCCCGCCTTCCACGCTGTAAAGACTGAAATTTCCGGAGATTTCCCGGCATCCATTAAGCAGAATATGATCTATCCGGTAATTCCTTTCCACATCACTGCGGTTCTCCACATCGCACCACAGGTACAGTCCGCTCTCCGTCACCGATTCCCGGATCTGTCCGGAAAATGTGATCCCCGCTTCCCCGATCTCCACTTCTTCCGCCTGAAACCCGCTGCGCTGCCCGTTCCCGATCGGGATCGGCCGGGAGCACCAGACATTCTGCTGCAGGTCCGTGATCTCAAAGGCCACATACAGATCGGTCACATTCATTTCCTCTTCCAGGCACACAAATTCCCAGGCCTGCGGCAGATTCACCTGAAAGCCGGATGTGAAGCCCGAATCCGTATCCCAGTTACGGAAGGCCGGCAGCTCCTCCACATCCTCATCAGGCAGGGATCTGTCAATATTCCACAGCACCACGCGGGCATAATCCGCTTCCCTTAGAGGAATGCGCCTGGTGAATTCCCGGGTTGCCTCATCATAGACCAGCGTAGAACTTGGCCTGACCACCCCTGGAACCATCGGGTTTTCAAACCAGAAAACCACTGTGGCTCCGCCGTCCTCAGATCCGGCAACTCCATCCATGTCCGTATCATACGCGCCTACGGCCAGCAGACGCCGGCAATCATCCGTCGCCGTCACGGAAACCGGTCCCAGAACCGTTCCGTCCTCCGTCCGGGCATACAGTTTTCCCGGAGCATACGTGCCCTCCAGCCCTTCCGGTCCTGTCAGAGCCGGAAGTGTATTGAGCAGCAGAAAAATGTTCCTTCCTGACTTCCCGCGCAGGCTCTGCAGCACCAGCATCCGGGCGCCGGCCACATTCCCCGCCTGTTCCTCCGTCAGCGGGAGCACGTATGTATGTGTGCCCTCTCCTTTTTCCCTGGGCACAAGGTCTGTCCAGCGGCACATTCTCTCGCCTGTGAGATATCCGCCGAACGCACGCAGATACCTGGCATACTCTGTGCTGAAACCCATGCTCTCGTATGCCTCACGCCACGTGTTCACATATTCCGTCTTGTTCTGATACGGGTGATAGATGCTCAGACCGCCGGCAATCCCTGCCGTGTCCGTCCGGCAGACAACGGCTTCCCGAATCGCAGCCAGCAGGTCCGCGCTGTCATCAAGGCGGGATGCAAAGTCCGCAAGATCCACCAGATCGTATCCATGGCTGCCCAGCACAGCCATGGAGCCGCCGAACGCGGAGGCTCCGCTTCGCGCTTCCGACAGCGCCGCATAGGCTTTCTCTGTCATGCTCCCGGCTTCGCGGGAAAAGAGCCTGTTCAGTTCCGTGACCACCGGTCCGATCCGGTCCAGGTCCACGCAGGCAAGCGTCACATCTTCCACGCTTCCGGATGCCGCCTTAAAGCTCTCCACAATTCGCTTTCCCGTGTCCGCACCGTCCCGGTCTGCGGACATGTCCTTCAGAAACCTGTAGTCCCATCCCGAAGCCGGTTCCGTCTCCTGGGACGCAATCATGTACTCCGCATATTCCGACACGGCATCCGCCACTTCCACCGTGCTCATGAGACAGGCATCAAACCCGATAAACGAAAGCCGCCGGTCCATCTCCGCCGCTTTCAGCGCATCCGTCATCTCCGTCAGCGAAAGATGATCCATGGCAAACTGTTCATCCCAGCACAGGCCTTCCACAGGCCCGGCGCCATGATTCCAGAAGATCAGCGCATACTTTTCTGCGGGATAGGCGTCCTTTCCCCATTTCAGAAAAAACGTCAGTGTCCCGCTTTCGCCCATGTTCATGGCTTCTCCGCTCCAGACGGTCCGGATACCCTTCCGGCTGACCTCATGAATGCATGCGTGGTCTGCGTCAAACCCGGCTGCCCAGCTGCGCGCGCCTCCGGTCATGACCAGAAGCGCCGTTTCCGCGCTGTCCAGGCGCGCTTCGTTCATTTCCATGAGATCATCCGTGGCGGCACCGTATCCGCTCTCCAGATTGCTCCCGCACATATAGACCATGATGGTCATGTCACGCTCCGCATGCGCGCCAGATGCGGCAAGCACGCCAAGGATCACAAGACACAGCAGCCATCCGACTTTTTTCACCGTCATCCCTCTTCCCGTCCCGGCTCTATTTACACGTTTCACGCTGTTTTTCTGCCCACAGTGTACCATATTTCCTTTCCGCCCGCCACCGGATTTTTCCATGTGCCAGAAGGTTTTGACGCGCATCCGGGTTTCCTATATAATGACTGCAAAGCACACGTTTCTTTCCATGTCCGTTCTTTTTCTCCCTTTCAGCGGAGGTACGTCATGATCCGAAAATTCCTGAAGCTCTTTCTGCTTCTCGCTGCCCTGTTTCTATTCCATCCTGCCCGGGCCGGGGCAGACACCACTGTCATGCTCTACATGTGCGGCAGCAATCTGGAAACCCTGAATGCTTCCGCCACCATGGATCTTCTGGAAATCCAGTCATCCGGGTTTGACCCGGATGAGGTGCATATAATTGCGCTTCTGGGCGGTTCCCGTTCCTGGGCTTCCGGGTATGAAAGCGACCGGCTGCACCTTGTGGAGATCCGGCCGAAGACCTTTCATGTCCTTGAGACCCCGGACCTTATGAGCATGGGGGATCCGGAAACCCTCAGCTATCTTCTGGAATATGCGCCTGAGCATTTCCCTGCTGACCGCTACGCCCTCATCCTCTGGGACCACGGCGGCGGCCCCATGGACGGCCTGTGCTGGGACGAAAACTTTTCCATGGATGTCCTCACGCTTTCCGAGCTCACCTCTTCCCTTGAGCATTCCATGTTCGCCAGTCAGCCGCTGGAATGGATCGGGTTCGACGCCTGTCTCATGGCATCGGCCGAAGTCGCACTGCAGCTTTCCCCTTATGCCGGGTACATGATTGCCTCCGAGGAAAACGAGCCGGACACAGGTTGGAACTATATGTTTCTGCATGACCTCGGCACGGATGCGGACGGCCTTCAGACAGGGCAGCGCATTGTCCGAACGTATGTGGATACGCCGGCGGATGAACCGCGCGCCCTGTCCGTACTCAGCCTCCGGGATATGCCGCAGCTCATGCAGGCCTTTGACGGCTTCTTTGCACAGCTGAAGGACACGCTCGACCGGGACAGCTATTCCGCCATCGCCCTGCTGCGCAGATCCATGCGCTCCTACGGCCCCGACGTCAGCCGGAAAATGGCGGACCATGATCTCGTGGATCTGCTCGCCCTGACGCGCGATCTGACAAGCGCATTCCCGGACCGCTTCTCCGCCCTCGCCCATGCCCTGGAAAAGACCGTGGTCTTTCAGGATTCCACGGATGCGGACTGCGCCGGACTGAGCGTCTATTTCCCCTACTACAACCGGGAACAGTACACGGAAACCTGGAAAAAGCAGCACGCTGACGAAAGCGGGTCCCGCGCCTATGCGGACTATATCCGTTCCTTCGGAGAAATCCTCACCGGCGAACCGCTCGCTGACTGGTCAGGCCTTGAAATGGAACTGTATGCCGCCGATGCGCAGCAGGAGATTCCGCCCGGCGCCGGCACCCTGGAACTGCATTCCGACCTCGGCCGCGGACAGGCGGATGACAACGGCATTATCTCCGTGCTGGAAGAGGAGGACATCATCCAGGATGGCATCCTCGCCCGCACGCGTCTGACCCCGGAGCAGCAGCGCGCCTTTGCCTCCGCCCGGCTCATTGTCATGGAACGCCTGCACACCCTCCTCACGGCACACTCCCAGTACCGCATGGTCTATACCTCACCGGCCCTTGACATGAATGCGGACGGGTATGTGCGCGCGCCCTATCAGGAACAGACACTCTACGTGGTGAACGAGGACGGAGATCCCCTCGCCTGGGAAATCTCCTATCAGACCCTGGACAGCGGGGACCTGTCGGTTCCGGTGATCGCCCGCACCGGGTTCGATGCCGCGGACAGCGAGGAACTGCAGCTGATCATGACCTTCCGGGATCAGGGCAATACTCTTGTACATCGGAACACCTATGTCCATGATCCCCTTTCCGATACCTATACCCGGCGCATTGAGTATGACCCCGAAGCCTATCCCTACCTCGTCTTCCCCTCAAGCTACATGCAGAGTGTCATTCAGGAAGACGGCAGCACCGCCGAGTGGACGGAAAGCACTGCCTACCGTCGGGAAACCGTGATCCCGGCCTCTGAGCTCTGGCATCTGGAGTGGCGGACTCTTTCCAACGCCAATGCCCTGGTCATGTATCTGGAAATCACGGACACCCAGAACCGCAGACATATCACGCCCATGCGCACCCTGGCCTGGGGATATTCCGCGCCGGATCTTCTGGCGGATTCCGGCGTTCTGCGGGTACTGCTGGAAAACATGCAGGTCCGGGAAGGCTTTGCCGATATGAGTCTCACGTTCCTCACATCCGACGAAGCGGAGATCGATCTCGGCATGACCGACATGACGGTCAACGGAAAGGAAACCGGCTTTTCCATTGCCGGCTCCAGCATGCTGCACCTGAGGCCGGGCAGTGCGGAGACACGCGTGATCTCTGTTCCTCTTCCGGACAGCTCGCCGCTGGAGACGCTCTCGTTCCGTTTCCATGCGCACTATGACAGCGCGCTGGAGGACAGCACCACCCTCGAAAACGGAAGGCTTTATGTGAACATGGCTGTTTCCGACACGGACTGGAATGTCACAGACCTTGTGCAGATCTCCCCCGCCGCGCAGCCACTTCCCTCGGAAATACCCGTCCTGCTATCGGGCGCCGACCTTTCCATTCTGCCCGCACACTTTCTGGACGGATACGATGCCGTGCTCAGCCTGAACGCGGTATCTCCTCTGGATGCCATGCTTCAGGGCACCTGCGTCCATGTGAGCGTCAGCGTTCTGCCGCCGGACCCGGCCTGCAGAAGCGTCATGCTCCTTTCCGGAACACTTCAGGAACAGGGCGGCATGTCCGACATGCGCATATCCCGGATGCAGACCCTGGCTTCGGACGGACAGACACCCGTAAGCTTCACTTCCCTCAGTGCACAGCCTGCCGTCCTGTCCGGCGGGACTTTCCTTCCCCTGCTCATGGAAGAAGACGACTTTGCGCCGGTCCGACTGACCGGTCCAGGAGAGCAGGCGCATGAACTTTCCGGACTGCGTCTGTCTTCCGGCCGCATCTCCTTTGTGCAGTGGACCTGCGGGGACTTTCCCGTGGAGCTGAGCGATTCTGTGCTCACGGAGGAACTGCATGTCCGGTTCCGCCGGGGCGGTCAGGTGGAGTCCATCCGGACATCCGCCGCATGCCCCGCTGCTCTGCCGCTTCAGCTCGTCATGCAGCCCGCACCTGACCGGATCGCGCTGTTCCTGGATGCCCAGGGCCGGGTGCTGGACTGTCTCAGACTGACCGACAGCGAAATCCATGGATTGGCGTCTGAAGACAGCCCCTTTACCCAGGTGGACCGCATGCATGCGGACGGGATCACCCGCTATGTGCAGGAAGGCCCGTTCATCGCCCGCATGCTCTCCTCCTTTGAGGCGGAGCTTGCCGTGTATGCCGGTCAGGATGCATATGTCAGTCTTCCGGAGACCATCGCCGGACATGCGCTCACATCCATCGGCATGTCCGCTTTCGGCAATATCCGGCTTCAGGAACTGACCCTGCCCGCCTCCATACAGGACGTGCATCCCGAGGCGTTCATGTCCACAGAACTGTCTCTGAAAGCTCCACCCCTGCATGGAACGCTCCGCCTTCCGCACCTGCCCGCCAGTGTGGAATCCGTGACAGATCTGCATGAATTATGGAAGTTTTCCCGCGTATATCTCGGTGAAACCCAGACCTGTTTCCAGCCGCCCCTGGTCTTCCGCTCCCTGACGGATATGTCCTGGGAAGTGCTGGCCTGCAGCCCGAATACGCCGGAGGTCACCATACCTGCCTCCTTTGAGGGCATGCCTGTCACCGGCATTGCAGAGCACGCCTTCTGCCGGCCGTTTCTGAGCTATGTCCAATTCCTGCACCTGCCGGATACCCTGAAGCGTATCGGGAAGGAAGCGTTCCTGGATTCCAGCCTGACGGAGATCAACCTGCCTTCAGGCCTTGAGGAACTCGGCCCGGAGGCCTTTTCCGGCTGCGGCATGCTCCGGCATGTCAGGCTGGACTGCGATCCTTCCCTTATCGGGCCGGATACCTTCAGGGGCTGTCCCCTGCTAAGCGGAAACCCGGCCGGATTTGGCCTGCCCGCGGGCCTGAACGAAGCGGAAGCCCGGCGGCTGTTCTCCCTGCCGGAGGCAGGCGGCGCTGGTCCCGTGCTCACGCCGGAGGATACGGAAGCCTTCCTCGGCACCTGGTATGGCTCGCAGTATCTGACAGAAGGAAAGGTTTTCCAGATCGTGGCCTTTTCCGTCACCTTCTATGAGAACGGAACCTATAACGGGACCTCCCTGACCATGACCCCCATGAACGGTCATTACGCGCTCACCGGAAGCGCTCTGGAGACACCGGACGGCACGTTCCAGCTCACCGATGCCGGCGAACTTATCTTCTACATGAACCACGCGCATCTTCTGTGCACCCGGGACCGGATCCTGCCCTCCGCGGATACTGAAGAATTCCCTTCCTTCCCCTGCGGGCTCTGGTACTGCACGGCCATGACAGAAAACGGAGAAACCTTCTCCGCACTTTCCCTGAATCTGAAAATGCTCCTGGACATTGAACAGAGCGGTGCCTGGCATCTCTGGGGACTGTCGGACAGACTGGTCAGCGGCACCCTTGCGCCATCCGAAGCCGGTTTTGCCACAGACCTGTTTGAGCTTGCACCCGCTGACGGCAACCTCATTCTTACCCTGCAGGGCCGCCAGTACACGCTCATGCCGGCGCCGGACGAAACCGGCTGGGAAGCACTGCGCGGCAGCATGCCCGGAAGCAGCGGCACGGACGCTCATGGACCCTGGAAAGCCTGGGCCGCGCTCACCATGGGCATCTTCTCCCCGGCTTCTGTTTCCCCCTTCCCGCTGGACTGCGAGCTTCTGGACGACGGAAGCTACCGCATCTACAGCAATGCCGGCACACTGAACAGCGGAACCTGGACAGAGGACGCGGAGGGTCTGCAGTTCAGCGACGCAGCCCAGATTCCTCTGGACAGTACGCTTCTGATCCTTGAGATTCCCTCCTCCATTCTCTTTTTCATCCGACCCTGATTCCACCTGGACCATGTGAAAGGAAGGATACCATGAAACGCTTCTGCCTGTTTCTTGCCCTCTGTTTCCTGATGGCCATGCCCGCCGCCCGGGCGGAGGACACCCTGGACGAATTCCTGCGCGAAGCAGACAGCATCCTTGACCGCCTGGAGAACCAGTATGCCATGCAGCACCTTGCCATGGACGCAGTTTCTTCCTATATGGACAAACACGACTATGCATCCCTGCTCCGTGCGCGCTGCGTCTGTTCCGATCAGGTCATGGCATCCGACATCATGCTGCAGGAACCGCTGAATATCAATTTTTCCGATGCCGCCTCCGCGGAACTTGCGGCCATGGGACTGGAGGGTACACTGGATTCCCTGCTGAACATTACCGATCAGGACTTTACCTTCCGCTCCAGCCTGATCAGTTTTCTCTACGATTACACCTATTCCGGCTTCTATTCCGCAGGCCTGGAGTCGGCACTCCGCCAGATCCTGACCGCACAGCCTGTCTATCTCACCTGCAATGCCGCTTTCCTGGAACTCGCCCTGAACGCCCGGCTTCTGCAGTTTGAGGATACAGAGCGTATCCACGCCTGGTGGGAAGAGCTTAGGGAAAGATTTCCCACGCTCGGCGCAACGCTTCCCGCCTTTCAGACGGACCAGAGTGCCATTGAAGCCCTGTACGCCTCCTATTCCCTCCAGAACGAAACAGCCGCAAACGGCACCAACGAAGGGATCAGCCGATACTTCGAGCATGCTGACCAGTTCACTGCCTGGACCCGGAATCAGGCGGCCGCATCCCTGATCGAGGATTTCATTCCGCCGCACAGCCTTCCGGTCATCTGCATCATACCGGACGCATGGACAGGTTCCGGCGGCAGCTATCTCTATCCGGACCAGTACGGGCAGGACAGCCTGCCCTCCAGCCTCACAATGTTTGTCCATCAGGTAAGCGCTGAAGTGTTCCATGACTATTCGGATGCGCTCTCCGGCCTGACCCGGGATTCCCTCACAGGCAGTGACGCGGAAGGCTGGGTGCTCTCCCTGGAAAACGGTGCCATAGAACTGGAGTGGAATCCGGAAAATTTCCTCATGGTGACCTATGACTGCGGTGCCTATACCATGGAGACGGCAACCTTCCTGTATGTTCTGAGCCTGGCGGCTTCCTGACCCTGTTCCCGGTCATGGTAAGTGGCGCGGATGCCTTTTCATTCAATGCTTGCGCCTCCCTATCTTTTGTAGTACAATGCCACGGTATGTCATACCCTGAAACGATTGCT
>CACYNZ010000132.1 GCA_902775835.1 uncultured Eubacteriales bacterium
AGCTGCGTGAAGAAATCCATCATGTCCGTGGAGATGGCATAGTCTTCCAGGGAGAAATGCTCGCTGATATCCGACCCGCCCAGGAGGGACATGTGCACTTCCATGGAATGGCTGACCGGAGCGTTTTCCAGCGCGGCAAGCGCCAGCCCCTGGGCGCTCTGGGGCACGGTGTCCAGCAGTGTGCGGATACAGGACCCCAGACGCACGGTCTGCTCGGCCTGCAGCGTATCATTGCGGTATTTCTGGATGCTGACGGTCTCCGCCTTGGCGGAAAGATAAAGATGATACACGGTTTCCCTGCCGGTTTCGGGACCGCTGCTGACGGTACGGCGGAACTGAATGCCCATGGTATCCAGCCGGTCTTCATTGCCGTCAAAGAGATACAGGTTATCCCGGTGCAGAAGCGTGCGGAAGAGCGAGGACAGGCCCGCATACAGATCACTGGCCACGGTAAGGCAGCCGTTGATGGCGCAGAAATGGCCTTCGGCGTCTTCGAGCTTCAGCTCCCAGCTTCCGCAGCCGGAGGTATACTCGGCTGTGTAATGTTCCAGGAACATGGACGCGGAGGCAAACAGCTGCTCCGAGGCCAGGGCGTCCACGGCAAAGCTTTCATCATCGTCGCTGTCCGGCCCGGAGTTCTCAATCCGGACATTTCCGTCGGCTGTAAGCGTCAGCGTCTGGGTCACAGGCGGCTCGTCCATTTCCTGGGGAAGAACGGTGGTCACCGTAAGCCGGGAGGGCTGGGAAAGCGGCTGCAGGGACTGGGGATAGAGATTCTCCGTGATTTCATGCAGCCGGGTCAGGGCCATCCGGAACCAGAGCCGGTGCTCTGGATCGGTCAGCGCGCTCTCGGGAATGCCCTTGGTCAGGAAGAGGGCATGACCGAGCATGCCGGAACAGAGGAACATGGGATCATCCACGTCCGGAAGAATCTGCTGGAGCTCCGGCCAGCGAAAGAACGCGTCATGGCCGTATTCCAGCATGAAAGCGAGGCCTTCATCCAGTGGATTGGCAAAGCTGATGAGCCCGGGGATAAAACCTTCCTGTATTTCCAGGGCATGACCGTCCACGCGCTCAAAGAACGGAAGGTAGGTTTCTGCAAACAGGCGCATTTCGCGTAAATCTGCCATGAGGTTCCTCCCTTATTGAAGATTCAACAGGTATTGTACGGAGGCAGACTTGAAAAATCAACCGCTTTGTCCCTGTTTCTTTTCCAGGGACGCAGCACGCGCAGGACATGGGCTGAGGTCGGACAGCCGGATCTTTCTTGACAGGCTCCGGGAACGTATCTACAATAGCATTGCACAAGAGATTCATGATAAGGAGAACGAAAGATATGCATGGTGTTTCCCGTTTTGCTCTTCTGCTGGCGCTGGTGATGCTGCTCACAGGCGTCTGTGCCTGCGCGGAAGACAGCGCACCCCAGGCTTCGGAGGGTACTCCGGCTGCGGACGTGATCCGGAGCTGGGTCAAGAAGGAAGGCTGGCAGTACCTGCAGCTGGGCCAGTACATGTATGAGAAGGACGGAACCATGGCTCCGGTGCTGTGGCGGGTGCTTTTTGTGGAAGACGGAAAAGCGCTCATGATTACCGAGCACGTGATTGACCTGTGCCAGCCCTACTACATGGACACCAAGAAGGACTATGATTTTTACAAGGAATACAAGCACAAGAGCCGTCTGCCGGAGTTGACGTCCATTGAGGAGACGGAGGTGCCCGGATGGTTTGCCAATGTCATGTGGCCGGTGCTGATCGGGGATGATCCCATCGGCAGCGCGTTTGTGGACGAGGGTAGCGGCCGGCTCTTCCTGATGCCCACCTCGGAGTGGTGCAGGACCGAGTATGGCTTTACCAAGAAGAAGGGGGATGCCCCGAACCCCAGCCGGATTGCCCAGGTGACCCCGTATGTGCGGTACAAGAGAATGTATGACTGGTCCTCACGCATGGTTCTGTATGAAAAGGGCTATACCGGTTCCTGCTACTGGACCAGCGACATGCGCCCCGGCGAGCGGCGCATGCAGATCGTGGGCATCAACGGACATCTGTCCTGGGGCGGATGGATCCGCCCGAACGTGGGTGTCAGACCCGCCGCGAAGCTTGACCTGAAAGATATCCGCATCGTTTCCGGAAGCGGAACGGCCAAGGATCCCTTTGTGGTCAGCTACGCAGGAGAATAACGAAGGACATAACGAGAAAAGCGGCGCGCGGCGCCGCTTTTTCTGATGGCTGGGAATGAAAGGACGCAGAGTATCCGGACAGGAATCACAGGTATGCCCTGAAGAAACGGATGACCTCCTGGAGCATTTCACTGCCCCAGACGCCGTTTCCGTGTCCGGCACCGGCGACCTTGATCAGTTCTGCCTTTCCGCCGCGGGCGCGAAGCGCATCGCAGAAGCGGAGTCCCTGAGCAACGGGAATAATCGGATCCTCATCGCCGATCACGTAGAGGAAGGGCGGAAGTGTTTTCGCGCGTTCTATGTAATACAGCGGGCTGGCTGCTCTGAGGTATTTTGCGGGGTCGGACAGGTACGTGTCCTGCCAGATTTCCATGGCCTCAAAAGGCAGGCCGGGTTCTTCATCCGGCCGCAGCGGCTTGTTTTCTGCGATGCGGTCTTCCACCAGATGGATCAGATCCACCGGCCCGTAGACACAGCAGCAGGCTTTTGCCTGTACGGCTTCGGACAGGCAGGCGCCAAAGGCAAAACTGCGGTCGGGCATGTCAAGAAGCGTATCATGATCTCCTGTCAGGGCTGCCATGGCGGCGGTATTGCCGCCGGAAGAATCGCCCAGCAGGCCCACACGGTCTGTGTCGATATGGAAGACATCGGCATGGCTGCACAGATACCGGACAGCTTCCTTCAGGTCCTGAACAGCTGCCGGGAAAACGACATTGTCCCGGTATGTGCCGCGGTAGGAAACAGAAGCCGCCACAAACCCGGCCTGCGCCAGATGCACGAGATACGGCACATGACGGTGTCCGTCGGCACCGGCCCATCCGGAACCGGGGCAGTCGACAATCAGAGGAAATTCCGGTGCCCTCTGAGCCTTCTGCGGCTGAGGCTCGCTGTCGGCCTTGTCACCCAGAGTACGGTGCCATCTGGCAAACTTTGCCTGCACCGGATTGAGATGAGCCGGTGGTTCGACCGGGAAGGAAGGCGCAACCGGCGAAACGATCTGCAGCGTAAGGTCACCGGTGTCCCTGTGAGCATATGTGATATCCGGAGTATATACAACATCATATTCGACGGTGCTGTAAATGGTTTTGGCAATATTCATGGGCCATCCCTTCTTTCTTGAGTTTCTGGGTTCCAGGCACACAGGCATGTCTGGTCAGATCATGAAAGCGTTTTCAGCAGGCTCCCGGGATTCAGGCATTTCTGGGCAGTGGATTTCCATGATGATACCATGCACGCTGACTCTGTTCAAGACGATTGTCAGGCGGGTGTTGCAGCGGGCTGTCCATAAGCGGGTACCATGATTCGTTTTCCCGCTTCTGACGGCGATGATCCTGAAGGCTGTCCAAAATGAAACCCGCAGCAAGGCAGTTTCCGGAGAAGTATGTACAGAAATGATGCCGGTGTCTGATTGTACAAACGGTGTATTTTTCTTTACTAATTTCGAAAACAAGAATACAATTACGCCTATTAATATAGCATGATGCATATATGTGATGCATTGTTCCAGAGGAGCATGCTGTATAAAGAAAGGGAGTATCTTTGATGAAGAAACTGTTTTGTCTGATGCTGGCGCTTGCGGTGGCAGCATCCTGCGCCGTGCTGCCTGTCATGGCGGAAGACCGGTATCTGGGCGTCATGCTCGGAACCAACGTCATGAGCCTGGATACCAATCTGGCTACTGACGGCGACTCGTTTGAAGTGATTGCCGACTGCATCGACGGCCTGATGCAGATGGATGCGGACGGCGCAGCTGTTCCGGCCATCGCGGAATCCTACGACCTGTCCGATGACGGTCTGACCTATACGTTCCACCTGCGTGACGCGAAGTGGACCAATGGTGATGCGGTCACGGCCAATGACTTTGTGTTCGCATGGCGCCGTATTGCCAAGGAAGCCGGCGAATACGCCTACATGCTGGACGAGATCGGCAACATCAAGGGCGCTGCAGAGATCATCAGCAAGCAGACGGACGATCTGACCACCCTGGGCGTTTCTGCTCCGGATGACAAGACCTTTGTCGTGGAACTGAATGTGCCCGTGTCCTTCTTCCCGAGCCTCATGTATTTCCCCACTTTCTATCCCATCAATGAGGCCTTCTATACCAGCCTGGAGGAAGGCACCTACGGTACCAGCCCGGAAACCTTTCTGAGCAACGGTGCTTTTGTGCTGGAGAGCTATACGCCCGGTACAGCCAATCTTTCCGTCAAGAAGAATCCTGACTACTGGGATGCAGACCGTGTAAAGCTGGCCGGCATCAAGTACCAGGTGGTGGGTTCCTCCGACAACGCCCTGACTGCGTACCGTACCGGCGCACTGGATGTGGTCATGATTTCCGGCAACCAGGTCTCTGCAGCCAACGCAGACGCTGAACTGAGCAAGAGCCTGAAGGTGACCGGCGCCGGCTATATGTGGTATCTTTCCTTCAGCCAGACAGAGAAGAATGCCCAGAACGGCATGCTGGCCAACACCAATCTGCGCCTGGCCATCACCAATGCCATTGACCGTGACAATCTGGTGGACAACTATGTGATGGACGGCTCTCTGGCCACCTTTACGGCTGTGCCTCCGCAGTTTGCTGCCAGCAGCACCACCGGTGAGGACTTCTCCGCTGATCAGGCCAGGTTTGCCGATTATGTGGGCTATGATCCCGACAAGGCTGCGGAATACTTTGAAAAGGCAAAATCCGAGCTCGGCGTGGATACGTTTGAGTTCACCATGATTTACGGCAACAACGAAGGCGATGAAGTGGCCAAGGTGGCTCAGGCCATCAAGGAAGACGTGGAAGACGCACTGCCCGGCCTGACCATCAATCTGCAGCCCATGACCAAGGCAGAGCGCCTGGATAAAATGCAGAACGACAACTACGATGTGGCTCTGACCCGCTGGGGCCCTGACTATGCCGATCCCATGACCTACCTTGGCATGTGGGTGACCAACAACTCCAACAACTATGGTTTCTGGAGCAATGAAAAGTATGATCAGCTGATCGCTGACTGCACCACCGGTGCCTATATCACCGATTACGATGCCCGCTGGAATGCCATGTATGAGGCGGAGAGCCTGGTTATGCAGGAAGCCGTGATTGCGCCTCTGTACACCAAGGCCAATGCGAACCTGATCGTTCCCGGCGTGGAAGGCATTCAGTTCCATCCTGTGGCGCTGAACCGTGTTTACAAGGATGTTACCATTGAATAACCTGTGAAGCCCGATTTTCCCTTCAGAGCGGTCCGTAAACCGGGCCGCTCTGATTATTCGATTCTGGAAGGAAGGCTGAACGATGGCCAAATATATTCTCAAGCGCCTGGGCATGGCTCTGCTGACACTGCTGATCATCACGTTCCTGCTTTTCCTGCTGGTGCGCATCATGCCGGGCAATCCTTTCCCGTCAGAACGCATGAGCGCCGAGCAGATTGCCAACAAGCGCGCGGAGATGGGACTGGACGATCCGATCATCACCCAGTTTGTGCGCTATATGGGAAATGTGCTGCAGGGGGATTTCGGGAAGGGAACATCGCTGTACAACGGCGCTCCGATCAAGACGGTGCTCGCTTCCGCCATCGATAATTCCTTTCGCATCGGCGGCATTGCCATTCTTGTGGGTACGTTTGTGGGCCTGCTGCTGGGCATTACGGCTGCGCTGAACCGTGGGAAGTTTCTGGATGCCTTCTGCACGGTTTTCTCGATTTTCGGCGTTTGCGTGCCCTCCTATGTGTTCCTGATTTTTCTGCAGTACACGTTCTCGTTCAGAATTCCGTTCTTTCCCTACTTTTTTGATCCGACGCGCTTTGCGTTTTCTGCCATCATTCCGTCGCTGTCCCTGAGTCTGTTTACGATGTCGACCATTTCCCGCTTTACGCGCAATGAGATGGTCGAGGTGTTTGACAGCGACTATGTGCGCCTGGCGGAGGCGAAGGGCATGTACGGCAGCAGGCTGGTGCGCAGGCATGTGCTGCGCAATGCGCTGATTCCCATCGTCACTGTGCTGGCGCCTCTGGTGGTCGATCTGCTCACCGGTGCGCTGGTGGTGGAGAAGATCTATGGAATCAACGGAATCGGCAAGCTGATGGTGGATGCCATCGCCGGGGAGGGCATTGACTACAACTATGTGCTGGCCCTGGGCATTCTGTATTCGGCGCTGTACATCGGTATCATGCTGCTGGTGGATGTGCTCTACAGCGTGCTGGATCCGCGCATCCGTGTGGCGACGGCAAGGGGAAGGAGGGCGTAAGTCATGGCGAAGAAAACAATGCAGGCCGGCAGTGCAGCCGCGCCGTATGTGCCTGCCAGGGAAGATTTCGTGTTTCTTCCGCACCGCGACCTGAATATGGATACCAACTTCGCCTCCCAGAGTTACTGGAAAGGCGTTGCCATCCACTTTTTCAAAAACCGCCGTGCTGTGGTGGGTCTGGTGATCATCAGCGTGATTATCCTGCTGGCCGTTTTCGGGCCGATCCTGAGTGCCTATGACTACCGGGATATTGTGCAGTACCGCAATGAGGCCAACAAGCGTGTTGTGGCAAAGGGCATTGCACCGCAGATTCCCGCGCTTCACCGGCTGCTGACCGGCAGTGAACTGGAAGGAAACTTTGCAGACCGCACCTTCCTTTTCGGTACCGATGACCTTGGACGGGACCTGTGGACGCGTACCTGGTACGGCGCGAGGGTATCCCTGCTCATTGCGTTTGTGACCATTATCATTGATATGATCATCGGCATGAGCTATGGCCTTGTTTCCGGCTACTTCGGCGGGGTGACGGACCATGTGATGCAGCGTTTTGTGGAAATCGCCAATTCTGTGCCGCGGCTGGTCATCGTGTCTGTGCTCGCTATTTTCATGCCCAAGGGCATGGGACTGGTGATTGTGGCACTGCTTCTGACGGAATGGATTGGCATGAGCAAGATCGCCCGTGCGGAGATGCTCAAGATCAAGGAACAGGAGTATGTGCTGGCCAGCCGTACGCTTGGCGCGCGGAACGGACATATCATCTTCAAGGAAATTCTGCCCAATACCATCGGGCCCATTATTACGCAGGTCATGTTTTCCATTCCCACCGCCATTTTCACGGAAGCGTTTCTGAGCTTTGTCGGCGTGGGCATTGTGCTGCCCCAGTGCTCTGTGGGCACGCTGATTGAGGACGGCTTCAACAATATCACGACGCTGCCCTATCAGATTCTGCCGCCCATCATTGTGCTGGCGCTGCTGATGCTGGGCTTCAATTTCATCGGCGACGGTCTGCGCGAAGCGCTGGCCCCGAAGCTGGAAGATATGTGAGGAGGGGAAAAGCATGAGCGAAACGCCGAAAACCATCCTCGATATCAAAAACCTGGATATTTCCTTTAAGACCAATGCCGGTACAGTGCATGCGATCCGCGGCGTCAATATCGACCTGTGCAAGGGCGAGACCGTCGCGATTGTGGGCGAGTCCGGTTCCGGCAAATCTGTTACCATGAAGGCCACCATGGGCCTGCTGGACAGCAATGCCACGGTAAACAGCGGTGAGATTCTCTATACCTATACGGATGAAAAAGGCGAAGAGCGCACCGTGGATCTTCTCAGGCTCTCGAAGAAGGAACTGCGCCAGCACTATAACGGACAGCGCATTGCCATGGTGTTCCAGGATCCGATGACGAGCCTGGATCCCACCATGACCATTGGCAAGCAGATCATGGAAGGGATGCTTCTGCACAAAAACATGAAAAAGGACGAGGCCAGAGCCCGTGCCATTGAGCTGCTGAACCTTGTCGGCATTCCGGAAGCAGAGAAGCGGTTCAGGAACTATCCGCATCAGCTCTCCGGCGGCATGCGCCAGCGTGTGGTGATTGCCATCGCGCTGAGCGCAGACCCGGATATCCTGATCTGCGACGAACCCACCACCGCCCTGGACGTGACCATTCAGGCACGCATTCTCGAGCTCATCATGGATATTCAGAAAAAGATGAAGCTCAGCGTGATCTATATCACGCATGATCTGGGCGTGGTGGCCAAGGTGGCTGACTATGTGAATGTCATGTATGCAGGGAAGATTGTCGAGGTCGGCAATGTAAACGAGATTTTCTATGAGCCGAAACATCCCTATACATGGGGACTGCTTTCCGCCATGCCCGATCTGGATACGGAGGACGACCGGCTCTATTCGATTCCCGGAAGCCCGCCGAACCTGCTTCATGAGCCTGTGGGTGACGCTTTCGCACCGCGGAATCAGTTTGCTCTGGCGATCGATGAAAAGGCGGAGCCGCCGCTGTTCCAGGTGAGCCGGACGCACTTTGCAGCCACATGGCTGCTGCATCCGGATGCCCCGAAATTCGAAATGCCGCAGGAGCTCAGGGAACGCCTGGAGCGTGCGAGGAAAGAGGTGGAAGAGTATCTATGAGTGAAACTCTGTTACGGGTGGAAAATCTGCAGCAGCACTTCCGCGTTTCCCGCACCTATACGGTGCGCGCAGTGAACGGCGTTTCCTTTGACATCCATCCCGGCGAAACCTACGGCCTGGTAGGCGAATCCGGGTCCGGAAAGACCACTATCGGCAGAAGCATCATCCGTCTGTACAACCCCACCGGAGGGAAAATCACGTTCAACGGCAGGGATATTACAGGACGTCTGGACAATGACACCCGGAGCATGCTGCGCAAGGAAATGCAGATGATCTTTCAGGATCCGATGGCTTCCCTGAACCCGCGCAAGAAAGTGGAGGACATCATCGGCGAGGGCCTGGATATTCACAGGCGTTACAGTTCCAGGCAGGACCGCAGCGACCAGATCATTGAAATGCTGAAAAAAGTGGGCCTCAGTCCGGAGCATGCCGCGCGGTATCCGCACCAGTTTTCCGGCGGTCAGCGGCAGCGTGTCGGCATTGCCCGGGCGCTGATCATGAACCCGAAACTGATTATTGCAGACGAGTGCATTTCAGCCCTGGATGTTTCCATCCAGGCCCAGGTGGTTAACCTGATGAAGGACATTCAGGAGGAAACCGGCTGTGCCTATCTCTTCATTGCTCATGACCTGAGCATGGTCAAGTACATTTCAGACCGGATCGGCGTCCTGCATCTGGGCTACATGGTGGAGACGGGCACGAAGGAGGAAATCTTTTCGAATCCGATTCATCCCTATACCCGGTCACTTCTCTCCGCCATACCCCATCCCAATCCTGAGGTGGAGAAGCGGCGCAAGTCCATTGCGTATGATTACGCCGCCAGCGGCATCGACTATGCGAAGGGAACGGAACGCAGCGTCGGGGGCACGCATACGGTGCTGGCCACTGAGGAGGAGTTCGCACGGTGGACCTGAGAGGCGCTGTGTGCAGCCTGCTGCTGTGTCTTTCTGATGACGGAAAATCCGCCGGACTGTATGGGTCCGGCGGATTTTTCCATGAGGGGG
>CACYNZ010000133.1 GCA_902775835.1 uncultured Eubacteriales bacterium
TCATTCCCACTCGATGGTGCCTGTGGGTTTTGGAGTGAGATCCATCAGAACACGGTTGACTCCCTTGACTTCAGACGTGATGCGGTTTGTGATGACTTCAAGAACTTCATACGGAATACGCTCGATCGTGGCTGTCATGGCGTCTCTGGTATTGACGGCGCGGATCACGACAGGCCATTCATCCGTACGCAGGCCGTTGCGGACGCCGACTGTCTTGAAATCGGGGACAATGGTGAAATACTGCCATACTTTTCCTTCGAGACCGCATTTGGCGAACTCTTCACGGAGAATAGCATCGGATTCACGCACAGCCTCGAGACGGTCTCTTGTGATGGCACCGACGCAGCGGACGCCAAGTCCGGGACCCGGGAAGGGCTGACGGTAAACCATATTATCCGGCAGGCCGAGAGTGTGACCGACCACACGGACTTCGTCCTTGAAGAGGAACTTGACGGGTTCCACAAGCTCGAATTTCAGATCTTCAGGCAGACCGCCCACGTTGTGATGGGCCTTGACGCCATGGGATTCCAAGATATCGGGATAGATCGTGCCCTGGGCCAGGAATTCGATATCTTCCTGCTTGCGGGCTTCTTCCTCGAAGACCCGGATGAATTCAGCACCGATGATCTTCCGCTTCTGTTCAGGATCGGAAACACCGGCCAGCTTATCCAGGAAGCGGTCCACGGCATCCACATAGACCAGGTTTGCGTTCATTTCATTGCGGAAGACCTGAATGACCTGCTCGGGCTCACCCTTGCGCAGGAGACCATGGTTCACGTGCACGCATACGAGCTGCTGGCCGATGGCCTTGATCAGCAGTGCGGCAACCACAGAGGAATCAACACCGCCGGACAGGGCCAGAAGGACTTTCTTGCTGCCGATCTGTTCCCGCAGAGCTTTCACCTGCTCATCGATAAACTGCTGGGCAAGCTCTTCGGTGGTAATACGGATCATGGATTCGGGACGGACATCTGCCATTGGATTCTACCTCCTCGGTTTTGATCAGAACAGGCCGGAAATGCGGCCGTTTTCATCCACATCGATCTTTTCTGCTGCCGGTACCTTGGGAAGTCCGGGCATGGTCATGATATCGCCTGTGAGCACAACGACGAATCCTGCGCCTGCAGACACCCGGAGCGAACGCACCTGAACGGTGAAGTCCTTCGGAGCACCGAGAAGAGCAGGGTTATCGGAGAAACTGTACTGGGTCTTGGCCACGCAGATGGGCATATTGCCGTATCCGAGCTTGGTAAGCTCATTGAGCTGCTTCAGGGCAGCAGGCGTGAAGCTGACGCCGTCGCCGTGATAGATCTTTTTCACCAGGGTCTCAATGCGTTCCTGCAGTCCGCCTTCCAGATCATAGGCAAAGGTAAAGGCTTCATGCTCGGCATCACAGAGGCGTACGACTTCCTTGGCGAGCTCTTCTGCGCCCTTGCCGCCTTCGGCCCAGTGCGTGCAGGAGATGGCGCGCACGTTCTGTTCCCTGCAGGCTTCAACAATCGTCTCGACTTCCGCCTGGGTATCGGTGGGGAAGCAGTTGACGGCCACCACCACGGGCAGGTGGTACACATGCTGGAGATTGTTCACATGCTGCAGAAGGTTGGGCATGCCTTTTTTCAGGGCCTCGATGTTCTCGGCGGCCAGTTCGGTCTTGGCGACTCCGCCATGCATCTTCAGGGCACGGACCGTGGCAACCAGCACAACGGCGCTGGGCGTCAGATTGGCCATGCGGCACTTGATATCCAGGAATTTCTCAGCGCCGAGATCGGCTCCGAAACCGGCTTCAGTGACCACGTAGTCCGCGCACTTGAGTGCGAGACGGGTGGCGGTGACGGAGTTGCAGCCATGGGCAATATTGGCGAAGGGACCGCCGTGCACGAAGGCAGGCGTGCCTTCCAGGGTCTGCACGAGGTTGGGCTCAATGGCGTCCTTCAGCAGGGCGGTCATGGCACCGGCAGCCTTCAGCTGTCCGGCTGTCACGGGTTCGCCGTCCATGTTGTAGCCCACAATGATGCGGGAAAGGCGTTCCTTGAGGTCCGTGATGGAGGAGGCCAGGCAGAGAATGGCCATGACTTCGGAAGCCACGGTGATGTCAAAGCCGTCTTCACGGGGCATGCCGTTCATTTTTCCGCCGAGACCGTCCACGATCTGGCGGAGCTGGCGGTCATTCATGTCCACGCAGCGCTTCCAGGTGATCCGTCTGGGATCAATGCGCAGGGCATTTCCCTGTTGAATATGGTTGTCCAGCATGGCGGCCAGCAGGTTGTTGGCGGCGCCGATGGCATGGAAGTCAC
Source organism: uncultured Eubacteriales bacterium (assembly GCA_902775835.1). The sequence continues at coordinate 2,295 of CACYNZ010000133.1, forward strand.
CGGTGAAATGCAGGTTGATGTCTTCCATGGGCACGACCTGGGCATATCCGCCGCCGGCGGCACCGCCCTTGATGCCGAAGACAGGACCGAGGCTGGGCTCACGCAGGGCGCAGACCGCGTCCTTGCCGATGCGCCGCAGACCGTCGGTGAGACCGACCGTGGTGGTGGTCTTTCCTTCACCGGCGGGGGTGGGCGTAATGGCCGTAACCAGGATCAGCTTGCCGTCGGGCTTGTCCGGAACCATGGCCGGATGGACCTTTGCCTTGTAACGGCCGTAGTATTCCAGGGCTTCTTCGGGAATGTGCGCTTTTTCAGCGATCTTGCCAATCGGTGAAAGTGTGGCTTTCTGAGCGATTTCAATATCTGTCATAATTACACCGCCATTTCTGGGTAGAGGGGGAACTGCGAGCAGAGCTGCAGTACTTCTTCCGTGACACGTTCCTTGGTTCCTTCATAATCCCGGATGGTGTCTGTGATCCAACCGGCAATTCTGACCATTTCGTTTTCCCTGAATCCGCGGGAAGTAACGGCCGGGGTGCCCAGGCGCAGCCCGGAAGTGATAAAGGGACTGAGGGGTTCGCCGGGAATGGTGTTCTTGTTGGCGGTGATATGCACCGTGTCCAGACGCTTTTCCAGGTCCTTGCCGGTGATGTTTTCACCGGTGAGCTTGAGCAGCATGAGGTGATTGTCCGTGCCGCCGGATACGAGCTTGAGACCGCGGCCCATGAGCTCTTCAGCGAGCACAGCGGCATTCTTTACGGTCTGGAACTGATCGGCTCTGAACTTGTCCGTCATGGCTTCTCCCAGGGCCACGGCCTTGGCAGCAATGATATGCATGAGCGGGCCGCCCTGGGTGCCGGGGAAGATGGCCTTGTCAATCTGCTTGGCCAGTTCCTCGCGGCAGAGGATCATGCCGCCTCTGGGGCCGCGGAGCGTCTTGTGGGTGGTGGTGGTCACCACGTGCGCATAGGGGATGGGCGAGGGATGGGCTCCGGCGGCCACCAGGCCGGCGATATGCGCCATGTCCACCATCAGATAGGCGCCGACTTCATCGGCGATCTTTCTGCAGGCCTCGAAGTCAATGATGCGCGGATAGGCGCTTGCGCCCACCACGATCAGCTTCGGACGGCAGGAGAGGGCAAGCTCGCGCATCTTGGCATAGTCAATGGTTTCCGTGACGGGATCCACACCGTAGGGAACAATGTGGAAGTATTTGCCGGAAATGTTGACCGGTGAGCCGTGGGAGAGATGACCGCCTTCCTGCAGGTTCATGCCCATGACGGTGTCACCGGGATTGAGCAGGGCATAGAACACGGCCAGATTGGCATTGGCACCGGAATGCGGCTGTACATTGGCATGCTCGGCACCGAAGAGCTGGCAGGCACGCTGCCGGGCAATCTCTTCCACCTTGTCCACTTCCTGGCAGCCGCCGTAGTAGCGCTTTCCGGGGTAGCCCTCCGCGTACTTGTTGGTGAGAATGGAACCCATGGCCATGAGCACGGCAGGACTGACAACGTTCTCGGAGGCGATCAGCTCAATGCCGTCTCTCTGGCGTTTCAGCTCCTGCCTGCATGCTTCCGCAACAGCCGGGTCAAACTGCATCAGTTCCTGAATTGAATCCATGTTGCCTCCATTTACTTTACGGTCGTGAAGTATTCCAGCCCAGCGCGGAACAGCTGCATGTCGGTGTTGCCCGGCACGTTCTTGTACAGGCCCTTGCCGATACGCTCGCTGTGTCCCATCTTGCCCAGGACCCGGCCGTCAGGGGAGGTGATGCCTTCCACAGCCAGCAGGGAGCCATTGGGGTTGAAGTGTATATCAAGCGTGGCACGGCCGTCAAGGTTCACATACTGGGTCGCGATCTGTCCGTTCTCAGTCAGGGACTTCAGTACGTCCTCCTCTGCCAGGAAGCGGCCCTCGCCGTGGGAAATGGGCACCAGGAAGGTTTCACCCACCTTGGTGTGCCGGAGCCAGGGCGAAAGGTTGGAGGCAACCCGGGTATAGACCAGGCGTGACTGATGACGGCCGATGGTATTAAAGGAAAGTGTAGGGCAGTGGCGGTCGGTATCCATGATCCGGCCGTAGGGCACAAGCCCGAGCTTGATAAGGGCCTGGAATCCGTTGCAGATGCCGAGCATCAGACCATCCCGCTCCTCGAGGAGCTCGGTGATGGCAGCGCGCGGGCCTTCGCCGCGCAGGAACGCGGTGATGAACTTGCCGCTGCCGTCCGGTTCGTCGCCGCCGGAGAAACCGCCGGGCAGGAACACGGCCTGACAGGTGCGCACCTTTTCAGCAAATGCCTGGGAGCTGAGCTCCACATCCTGGCGGCTGAGATTGCGGATGACCAGGATTTCTCCGTCCCAGCCCTGATCCCGGGCGGTGCGGAGACTGTCATATTCGCAGTTGGTACCCGGGAAAACGGGGATCAGCATTTTGGGCTTCGCGCAGCGCACATGCGGCGCGGGGAAGGATGTGGCTTCATGGGAAAGCGTGGGCACCTCTTCCACGTTTCCGGGAACGTTCACGGGGAATACGGGCTCCAGGGTGGCTTCCCAGTCGGCGAGCAGGGCGTTCAGCTCAAGATGTTCGCCGCCGCGCGCCATTTCACCGGCAGCTGTGCAGCCGATGATTTCCTCGCCGGGCATGGGCTCGGTGACTTCCATCAGGAAGCAGGGGCCGGCATATCCGAACAGGGTTTCCAGGGAAACGTCTTCCTGGAAGTTTACGCCGATTCCGTTGCCAAAGGCGCTCTTCAGGCAGGCTGCGGCAATGCCGCCCATGCCGGGCACGAGCACGGCCCGGGCGCGGCCGGATGTGATGGCCTCATGCACAGTATGGAACAGGCTGAGGAGGCTTTCCGGTTCCGGGAGTCCGCCTTCCTGCATCCGGGGACGCAGGAGCACGACGGAATGCCCGGCTTCTTTCCACTCGCAGGACAGCACTTCGTCCGTGGTCCCGGTGGTAATGGCGAAGGACACAAGCGTGGGCGGCACGTCCAGGTTTTCAAACGTGCCGGACATGGAATCCTTTCCGCCGATGGCCGCCATGCCCAGATCCAGCTGGGCGCGGAAGGCGCCGAGCAGCGCGGAAAGCGGATCGCCCCAGCGCCTGGGATCGTGGCCGGGATGCGGGAAGTATTCCTGGAAAGTCAGATATACGTCCTCGGCGGATGCGCCGGTGGCGATGAGCCGGGCGACGGATTCCACCACGGACAGGTATGCGCCGCGGTAGGGCTGGGCTTCCATGAGATAGGGATTGTATCCCCAGGCCATGTAGGTGCAGGCATCGGTGTGCCCGTTCTCAAGGGAGACCTTCTGGACCATGGCCTGAATGGGCGTGAGCTGGTTGACGCCGCCGAAGGGCATGAGCACGGTGCCGCTGCCGATGGTGGAGTCAAAGCGCTCGGAAAGCCCGCGCTGGGAGCAGACGTTCAGGTCACGGCAGAGTTCCCTGACGCCGGCACTGAAGCCGGCGGGAATGGCCGGCGCATAGCAGCCGTCCGGACGGGTCTTGACCTGAATATGCTTTTCCGCACCGTTGGAATTGAGGAAATCACGGCTGACATCCACAATGGTCTGGCCCTGCCAGTGCATGCGCAGCCGGGGCTCGGCTGTGACATGGGCCACGGCGGTGGCCTGCAGGTTTTCCTGATGGCTCAGCTCAAGGAAACGTTCCAGATCCTCTTTCGCCAGGACCACCGCCATGCGTTCCTGGCTCTCGGAAATGGCAAGCTCGGTGCCGTCCAGGCCTTCATATTTCTTGGGCACAAGATCCAGATTGATGTCCAGGCCGTCAGCCAGTTCGCCGATGGCCACGCTGACGCCGCCGGCGCCGAAGTCATTGCAGCGCTTGATCAGGCGGGTGGCTTCCTGGTTGCGGAACAGGCGCTGGAGCTTGCGCTCTTCCGGCGCGTTGCCCTTCTGCACTTCCGCACCGCAGGTTTCCAGGGAGTGCGCGGTATGCGACTTGGAGGAACCGGTGGCGCCGCCGCAGCCGTCACGGCCGGTGGCACCGCCCAGCAGCACCACCACGTCTCCGGGCTGGGGGACTTCACGGCGGACTGCCTTTTCCGGTGCGGCAGCCACCACGGCGCCGATCTCGAGGCGCTTGGCGGCATAGCCGGGATGATAGAGTTCAGAGACCTGGCCGGTGGCCAGACCGATCTGGTTGCCGTAGGATGAATATCCGGCGGCAGCGGTCTGGGTCAGGCGGCGCTGCGGGAGCTTTCCGGGAAGGGTTTCCTCCACGCTGCGCAGCGGGTCCGCGGCACCGGTGACGCGCATGGCCGAGTAGACATAGGCGCGTCCGGAGAGCGGATCGCGGATAGCGCCGCCGATGCAGGTGGCTGCGCCGCCGAAGGGCTCGATCTCGGTGGGATGGTTGTGCGTTTCGTTCTTGAACAGGAGCAGCCATTTTTCCGGCACGCCGTCCACATCAATGGTCATGCGCACCGTGCAGGCATTGATTTCATCGCTTTCGTCCAGCTTGGAAAGCCGGCCCTGCTTCTTCAGGGACTTGGCCGCCAGGGTGGCCAGATCCATGAGGCAGATGCTCTTCTTGTCGCCGGTCTGCTTCCGGACCTCGAGATACTGCTTCCAGGTCTTTTCGACTTCCGGATCCTCAAAGGACGCGCTGTCGATGTGGGTCAGGAACGTGGTGTGCCGGCAGTGGTCGGACCAGTAGGTATCGATCATCCGGATTTCCGTGATGGTGGGATTGCGCTGCTCTGTGCGGAAATAGTCCCGGCAGAAGCGCAGGTCATCCAGGTCCATGGCCAGGCCGAGGCTGGAGAGCAGGGCGGAGAGCCCGTCATCGTCCAGGTCCAGGAAGCCTTCCAGTGTGGCCACATGATCCGGACGCTCAAACTCCATGTCCAGGGAAGTGCGCGGAGCCGGGGATGCCTCCCGGGCTTCCACGGGGTTGATGAGGTGGCTGCGCAGACGTCTGCGGTCCTCATCCGTGAGCGTGCCGAAGAACTGATACAGGGTCATGCTGTGCACCCGGGGACGTTCGCCCTGGGAGAGCATCTGAATGCACTGGGCCGCGGAATCCGCTCTCTGGTCAAACTGACCGGGCAGGTATTCCACGCACAGCTGCTCATCCGGATGGGTGTCCGGAAGGGTTTCGTAGATTTCATCCACCTGGGGTTCGGAGAAAATGGTCTGGCAGCTGCGCTGGAACAGTTCCGGGGAAAGATCCTGGACATCATAGACCAGGAAGATCCGGACCTGCTTCAGTCCCTGAATGCCCAGAAAGGAACGGCATTCCTGCAGAAGATTGCGGGCCTGAAGATCCAGGGGGCTGCGTTTCTCCACATAGACGCGATTGACCATGTTACGCCTCCAGTGCGCGCCGTCCGATATCCCGGCGGCAGTACTTGTTCTCAAAGGTGATCCGGTCCGCCCGTTCATAGGCGGTGGAGATGGCCTGGGCCAGGGTCGGTGCGCGGCCGATGACGCCGAGCACGCGTCCGCCGTTTGTCAGAAGGCGGCCGTTTTCTTCCTTTGCCCCTGCCACATAGACCCAGGGGCGTATATCCTCGGGAATGTCAATGGGGAAGCCCTTTTCGTAGGACACGGGATAGCCCTTGCTGGCCAGAATGACGCAGCAGCAGTGATCCGTGGAGAAGCGGACATCGATCTCACTGAGCCGCTCCTCGGTGACAGCCTTCATGATGGTGAGCAGGTCTGTCTCCAGCAGCGGGAGGACCACCTGGGTCTCAGGATCGCCGAAGCGGCAGTTGTACTCGATCACTTTCGGTCCGTCAGGGGTGAGCATGAGGCCGAAGTACAGGCAGCCCTTGAACGGCGTTCCGCGGTCTGCCATGGCACGGATGGTGGGCAGGAAGATCTCTTCCATGCACCGCTTTTCCATTTCCGGCGTGAAGTAGGGGTTCGGGGCGACCGTGCCCATGCCGCCGGTATTCAGTCCCTGATCACCGTCCATGGCGCGCTTGTGGTCCATGGAGGAGACCATGGGAATCAGGGTGTGTCCGTCCGTGAAGGCGAGCACGGAGACTTCCGGGCCGGTGAGGAAGGTTTCCATGACCACCCGGTCCCCGCTCTTGCCGAACACGTGGTTTTCCATCATGTCATGAACGGCCGCGCGGGCCTCTTCCCGGGTCTGGGCAATGATGACGCCCTTGCCGAGGGCCAGGCCGTCCGCCTTGATGACCAGCGGGAGCGCAGCGTGCTCCACATAGTCCAGCGCTTCAGCGGCGCTGGAGCAGACACAGAAGTCAGCCGTGGGAATATGATGGGCCTGCATGAGCTGCTTGGCAAAGATCTTGCTGCCTTCCAGCTGTGCAGCGGCCTTGCTGGGCCCGAAGCAGGGAATGCCGCGGCTTTCCAGCAGATCCACGCATCCAAGCACCAGGGGGTCGTCCGGAGCCACAACGGCATAGTCCACATGATGGCTGAGCGCGAAATCCAGAATGCCGTCCAGGTCAGTGGCCTTGACGGGGACGCACTGGGCGTCCCCGGTCATGCCGCCGTTGCCGGGCAGGGCATAGATGGTCTGGACTTCCGGGTTCTTTTTCAGTGCCCGGATCAGTGCGTGTTCACGCCCGCCGGAGCCAACAACAAGCAGAGTCATACAAGCCTCCTGAAAATCAATGATGGAAAAGGCGCAGGTGCGTGAAGCACAGGGTCATGTTGTACTCATCGCACTTCTCAATGACGGCATCGTCGCGGATGGAGCCGCCGGGCTCGGCCACGTAGGTGACGCCGCTGCGGTGCGCACGCTCAATATTGTCCGAGAAGGGGAAGAAGGCGTCCGAGCCCAGGGAAACGCCGGAGATGCCGGACAGGTACTCGGCCTGTTCCTCACGGGTAAACGGAGCGGGCTGCTCGGTGAAGTACTTCTCCCAGTTGCCGGGCGCGCATACGTCTTCCTCATTGCCGTTGATGTAGGAATCAATGACATTGTCGCGGTCCGGACGTCCCAGTTCCTTGCGGAAGGGCAGGGCGAGCACCCGGGGGCTCTGACGCAGGTGCCAGTTGTCGGCCTTGGAGCCGGCAAGACGCGTGCAGTGAATGCGGGACTGCTGGCCGGCGCCCACGCCGATGGCCTGTCCGTCCACGGCATAGCACACGGAGTTGGACTGGGTGTATTTCAGGGTGATCAGGGAAATGATCAGGTCGCGGACGGCCGATTCCGGCAGGTCCTTGCTACTGCTGACGATTTCCTTGAGATACTCGG
>CACYNZ010000134.1 GCA_902775835.1 uncultured Eubacteriales bacterium
AGCCTTCACTGCGCAGTGCCTCGATTTTTTTCCATACGGCTGCCCGGGTCAGGCCAAGCTCGCCCGCTATTTCTTCTCCTGTCATGATCCCGTTGCGCGAAAGCATGCTCAGAATACGCTGCATCTTATTGCCTCATTTCTAGCTTTGTTTGAAGAATTGTACGACCTGCGGACTTTTTCCGTCAAGTCACTGAACCTGAGGAGGTATTCGGATGGTACAGCCCCGCCGTCTCATTGCACAGCTCGAAGACAATGTAAGCCGTGTCATTGTCGGAAAGGAAGACGCCATCGAACTGGCGCTCATTGCCCTGCTCTGCCGGGGCCATGTCCTGATTGAGGACGTTCCCGGCGTCGGTAAAACCACGATGGCCAGTGCCCTGGCCCGTTCACTGGATTGTTCCTTCCGGCGTATCCAGTTCACCCCTGACCTGATGCCCAGTGATGTCACCGGCTTTACGCTCATCAACTTTCATACCGGTGACATGGAATACCGTGAGGGCGCCGTCATGAGCCAGATTGTCCTGGCTGATGAGATCAACCGCACCAGCCCGAAGACGCAGAGCGCGCTTCTGGAAGTCATGGAGGAACACCAGGTCACGGTCGACGGGGTCACACATCCCCTGCCTCAGCCCTTTATGGTGCTGGCTACGCAGAATCCCGGTGCCTTTGTCGGTACCTATCCTCTTCCCGAAGCCCAGGTGGACCGCTTCTTCCTGCGTATTTCCATGGGATATCCGACCATCGAGGAAGAAATGGACGTCCTGGAGCGTTATTCCACAGGCACCACGCCTCTGGAAACGCTTTCCAGCGTCTGTTCCGCCCAGGATGTGCTGTCCATGCAGGATATGGTCACTCAGGTGTACTGTTCACCTGAAGTCCGGTCATACGTGGCCCAGATTGCCGCCATGACCCGCCAGCACGCCAGTCTGCAGCTCGGCATATCCACCCGTGCTTCCATCGCTCTGGTGCATGCCGCCCAGGCCTGCGCCATGCTGGACGGGCGGGATTATATTGTGCCTGAAGATGTACAGCATATGCTGCTTCCGGTCACCTGCCACCGGCTGGTGCTCAATCCGGAAGCCCGGATGAAAGGCGTTACGCCGGAGCAGGTCATGAAACAGATCATGAACAGTGTAACGGTACCGCTGCATCTATGAAATCACACGCATTGCTGCTTCTGTTCTGTGCATCTGTCCTGCTGGTCTGTGCTTTTTCCACGGGGAGTCCGGCCTTTCTGCTCCCGGCCGTGATCATGCTCCTCGTCACAGGGTATGCACTGCTCTCGGTCCACCTGGTCCGGCGCAGCCTGTCCGTTTCAGCCAGATCCGAAGTGGAGAAGCTGCGCAGGGGAGAAACAGCTGTACTGCATCTGACGCTGAAAACCGGTTCATGGCTGCCGGTGGCACCGATCGAACTGCACCTTCAGCTGGGCGAAAAGGAAACCGTGCATATGCTTCCCTCTCCGCATCCGGGCAGTTCTGTTCAGGCATTTGACTGCAGGGTGCACGCAAGGCATGTGGGTGTCTTCCATCCCGGCATCACTTCCTGCACTGTGCGTGACATCTTCGGACTTGTGGAGCGCACCGTGATCCCGCGCGGCAGCTGTCCGGAACTCATTGTTCTTCCCCTGCCCTTTGATGTGACAGACCTCGAGTTTGCGCCCGGCGATGCGGGACTGGGCACCATGGCACGGGCCACCGAGGATCTGACCAGTCCTGAGGACGTGCGTGCCTATCAGAGCGGCGACCCCATGAAAAAAGTGCACTGGAAGCTTTCCGTGCGCAAGCAGGAGCTCATGGTCCGCCGGTTTGAAGAGCCCGTGCTGCCGGAAGCCGTCATGCTGATGGATTTCTGTCTGGTCCCTTCCGGGCACGACAATCCTGCCGCACTGCAGGATGCCATGCTGGAAAGCGCCGCTTCCGTGCTTCTGCATGAGGGAGCTCTGGATCACGCAGTGCGCATGCCCCTGTATGATGAACAGGCTCTGGAACTCTCGTCCCGCATGGAGACGTCCCTTATTCTGGAGCACCTGGCACGATGCCGCTTTTCAGAAACCGGGGATTTTGAACATGTCCTGCGCCTTGAAAGCCGGCGCATGCGGAATATCGGAGCCACCGTCATCATATCCCCGGTGCTCAACGGCAGTCTTGCTGAAGCCATGATTGCCCTGAGGAGAATGGGACCTTCTCTCCGTCTCTATCTTGTCACAGACACGCCAGACAATCCGGATTACCTGCCGTTTATTCTGCGGCTGCAGCGTGCCATGTGCGAAGTATGCTACGTGACCCCCGCCCCGGAATCCTGAGTTTCTCGAAAGGAGGAGCCGTATGAAGACTTTTTTTTCTGGCAGGCTGATGCACAGCATTCTGGCCTTTCTCATGGCTGCCGGTCTCATCCTGCCTCTCCTTGGCATTCTCGGGCTTTCCCGCGACTGGCCTGTCATGCTTGCAGGCATCTCAGCGGTTCTTCTTGTTCTCTCGGCCGCGGACCTGCACAAGACCTCGCGTCTTGCTCTCGCCGTAGCCGTTCCGGTTTTTGCTGCCATTTATCTGTTTATCGGGGATGGACTCGGTCTGCTCACGGAAACATGCCAGGCCCTGATGCTTGAGCTTACCGGCGTCCATGCAGCGCTTCCGGCCTATCACCGGGAAGCCGTTCTGCTTCTGACACTGTTCTTTTCCATTCTGGCATGGGCGGTCACAGCGCCTGCCAGCGGTACGGTCCCGGCCTATCTTGCGCTGCTGTTCCTGCTCATCATGATCTGGCAGTTCGGCAGCGGCGGACTTCTCTGGCTGATTCTTCCCGCCATTGTATCCGCTCTGTGCCTGTCAGCAGGCTCGTCCGCCTCCCCTTCGCCGCTGCACCGGACGCTTCCGGTCACCCTGATCATCTCGCTCCTCGCGTGCGCTGTCATACCGTCCGAGGGCATGGTGATTCCGGCGCTTCAGGAAGCCGCCCTCGATCTGCGTCAGAAAATCATGGACTACCTGTTTTTCACCGAACCCCGGGATGTATTCACGCTTGCAAGCGAAGGCTATTATCCCTACGGTCCCGGCCAGCTGGGCGGCACAGCCATGCCGTCCGACCATCCGGTCATGATCGTGCACACAGACAAAACCGCCTATCTGCGCGGTTCCATCCGCAATGAGTACAACGGCCGCACCTGGGTGGATACCACAGGCGGCAGGCGGTATCTCTGGGTAAGTCCCCGCTGGGCAGCCATCCGGGACAGCGTATTTGATGCCGCCCTGCCCGCTGAAAGCGAAGCATTCTCCTTTCAGCCCGCTGCTTCGACCCTTTCCGTGCGCATGGTATCGGACAGCACATCAAGCATGTTCACCCCGCAGCGCGTGCGGGATCTCAGCACCGGCGGCGATCTGATTCCCTACTTCAATATAGGCAGTGAAATCTTTGCCACGAGAAACCTGGAAAACGGCGATATGTGGTCCGTCACCGCACCGCTCATGACAGCCGGGGATGCCGGACTTATGGACCGCGTTCTGTCCGCGCCTTCCGACCCTGATACCTATGAAAGCATACGCCGTGCCTATACGGGTCTTCCTTCCCACCTTCAGGCATCCCTCTGGAACCTGGCAAGGGAAGCTGCCGGCAGCGCTTCCACCCCATACGAGCAGGCCTTGAATGTCATGAACTGGCTCCGGACCAACTGCCGCTATACCCTTGAAGTGGAGGCGCTTCCGGAAAACGTTGACTTTGTCACCTTTTTCCTGCTCAGATCCCGGGAGGGCTACTGCACATACTTTGCCACAGCCCAGACCATTCTCTGCAGGATGCTGGGCCTGCCTGCCCGGTATGTGGAAGGCTACCTGTGCACGCCGGATCAGTCCGGAAACGCCTATGTAACCGGCCGAAACGGACACGCGTGGACGGAAGTCTACTTCGAGGGCTTCGGGTGGCTGACCTTTGATGCCACGCCGGCATCATCCGGGGGCAGCGGCGGCCAGTCCCGAAATGAAAACCCGCCGTCTGCGCCGCCGCCCGAAGAAAGTGCGGACAACCGGGACACGCCCTCCACACCTTCACCCTCACCTTCTCCGGAACCATCCCCGGAGCCCAACGAAGAGCCTTCTCCGCAGCCTTCCATTGAGCCGGAGCAGACACCGGAAGATGACGTGCCCGAGGATTCCCCCGCTCCCCCGTCCCCCGAGCCCGAACCGGAACCGGATTCCGGCTCTCCCTCAGGGAATCATTCCCTGGCATGGCTCTGGATTCTGCTCCTGATCCTTCTTGCGTGCGCTTTACTTTTCCGGATATACATGACCCTGCCGGACCTTCAGGCCCGCCGTGCCCATGACAGAACACAGGCCTATTTCATTCACCTGTGCTGTCTTCTGGAGCATTTAACGGTTCGCGGACTTGGACGCAGAAACGCGGAAGCCCTGACCGAATACGCAAGGCGCGTGGACCGGGACGGCAACATATCCATCTCTCTGCTGCCCATCATGGAAACTGCCGCTCTGATCCTCTATGCCCACCGGGAGCCCATGGATGAGGAAACCCAGCTGCTGAGGAGTGCCTGGATCACGCTCCACAGGGAAATGCCGCTGCCTCAAAGGCTCAGGCTGCTGATTTCCAGGGTTTTCCTGCCCTCTTCCAGAAAGCTGCCTTCCGGCTGGAATGAAGACAGCAGACACAGATCCCGCAGAACCTAAAAAGGTTCCGGACTGCGGCTCACGCCGCATCCGGAACCTTTCTATTTCTTTAGCTTAAGCTTTTCCCTCACGGATCCATGTTTCCCAGACATCCGGGCAGTACCCCACCGTGACCCGGTTTCCGCACCGTACAATCGGGGATTTCAGCAGCCACGGCTGTTCTTTCACCGCTTCCTGAATATAGCCCGGATCCGAATTGTGCGCGGCACTGTGCTCCTGAACCTTTTTGTCATCCAGGTCCAGCAGGGAGCGAATCCCGCCGGCACCGGCCATGACCTGCAGTTCCCGGTCCCCCGGCACATGCTTCTTCAGGTCCACTTCCTGCACCTTGATTCTGCGTTCCTTGAAGAAACGCTGGGCTTTCTGAACATCAAAATTCTTTTTGCTGATATAAATCTGAATACCCATGTTCGCTCCTCACTACATTCTCCGGATATCCTGTCCCCGCATTTCAAAGACTTCCACGCGGGTTTTATCCAGAAGACGGGACGTGATTCTTTCCGTATACTTGTCCCGCAGATCCCGCGGAGACAGATTGGTGGAAATGATAAACCCCTTCCCGCGGATCAGGCGCTCATTGAGCAGGTTGAACAGCTGCGTGATGGTGATATTCTGCATGAGCGGCTCGCTGCCCAGATCATCCAGGCAGAGAATATCCGCATCCATGAGCATGGAGAGGGATTCATCCTCACCTTTCATATATGCCTGACGCATGATTTCCTGGGCCCGGTACGCGCTGAGAATCAGCACATTGAACCCCCGCTGCAGAAGCACTCTGGCCATGGCATGCATCAGAAAGGTTTTCCCGAGCCCCGAAGCGCCCGAAAACAGGACCCCGCCGGGATGCGGAACATCCGGCCAATTCTCGGACCATTCCCTTGTCAGTCTCCGGAGCACATCCATCATCTGCCGCTGGCTGCATCCGAGATCCGGAATCTGGGTGTCCGGAAAGCGCATCAGATCGAATGTCTCAAAGGACTGCTCCTCCGTGTTGCCCAGTTCCACCTGGCTGTACAGTCTCCGGTTCAGTTCGCGCTGCATGCACGTACACATTTCCCGGATCGGTTCACCCACATACCCCGTATCCTTGCAGATCGGACAGCGGTAAACCGGTTCCAGGTAATTCTCAGGAAACCCGTTTTCCTTCAGCCTTGAACTGATTGCTTTCTGAATCCGTTCCATGCTTTCCGGCACAAGCTCGGCCTTCTCACCGCGGACCATACCCCGGAGGGCAGAGAAGATCAGATTCTGGCGTTCATCGATCAGCCGGCCGATTTCAGGGCATTCCGCAATGGCCTTATCCTGATGCTCAAAGAAAATCCGGTCATCCTCTTCCCGCTGCCGGGCATACTCATTCTGCAGTTCCCGCAGTATTTCCTTTCGCACTGCCCGTCAGCTCCTCTCTGTGTTCCCGGAACCACTCAGGAATCGTATCAGACCGGTTTTCCCGGTTCTCTCTCTGCTCATACTGCTGCTCCTGCACCTGCTTGACGCTGCCGGCGCGGCCCTGCGGTGCCTGGGATGTTCCCTGCGCAAAAACGGCTCTTGCCGCATCGGCAGATTGAATATCCCGGATCCCGCGCTCATGGAAATCCGCCAGGATCTTGTCAAGATAGCCCAGCGGGCTTCCCGCTTCCCGGGCATACACAGCACAGTGAAGAATCATTTCCTCACTCATCTGATAGGTCTCCAGCCATCTGCGCACCATGATTCTCTGGGATTCCCCGTTGCGCTTTTTGGTGCCCCAGACTTCGGACAGCCTGCCCAGCAGAGCCGTCTCCGTACGGAATCTCCGGATATATTCCTCAATCTCCGTCCGGTTCCCGAGCCCGCGTTTATTCCAGCTTTCCAGCAGGGACATGACGTCTTCCAGCTTGGCATCCCGCTTCGGCGCGCACTCACGCGCCGCAAGCAGGATGACATCGTCCGGGTACATGGCCTGCATGGTTTCCAGCACCGCTATGGTACCATCATTGATATTGATGGAATGTGCTCCAAGAATCCGGCTGACCTCCCTGAGAAGCGCTTCCTTGTCCTGCCGCTCCTGCTTCTCCCGGCGCACTTTCTGTGCCGAGGACACATCCCCGCTCAGCCGTTTCTGCGAGCGCAGGATGCCGTCAAGATACTTGAAGCTGGGAGAAGAAGCTGCCGTGGTCTCCTTGCAGGCCTCCAGGATCGAATCACTGGTGTAGCCCCACTCCACAAGCCATTTCCTGTAAAGCTCCATCTCATCTTCTGTCGGCTCCCGGTGAATGCTGAAGCGCCTGAGCACCTGTCTGGCGCCCTGAAGGATCCCGGTATTCAGGCTCAGGGCCGCCTCGGCGTCATCAATGGTTTTCACGTTCATCCGGCTCAGTTCCCCGGCCAGACGGTCTGCCGCAGTGAAGCTGAAGTTCTTGCCCCGCGTGCTGATCATGTGCTTGATCAGCATCAGTACAACCTCCTGCGGCAGTCCCAGTTCCTCTACCCACTCATAATACCTGACCAGTGTCTGCCCGTGCAGCCGGTAATCATTGCCGAACAGGGCATATACCGACTCCGTAAACTGTTCATAGGCGAAATCACGGTCACGCGCTTCTCCCATGAAGACCATCTGGTTTACATGGACATAACGGAACTGCGGGGGATGGTCCCCGATTCTCTCTACAAGCCCGAGCCGTTCCCAGTGCCGATAGGCTTTCAGGATTTCTTCCTCGGACATGTCGAGGTCATGCTTCATCTGCTCCATCCCCATGCCGTCCTGAGGATTGTGGCATGCGAGAAGGCCGTACAGATATACCTTCAGCTGCTCACCCGAAGATGCGGGCATGTATTCCAGAAGAAACTGGTTTTCCACCGGAGTGGTCCCAAACATCGTATACTTTTCATTAAAGGAAAACATTCCCGTGCACTGCCCTCCGCAATCTTCTTCCCGCAGGACTTATTCCAGAAAAAACATCTGCCTGAGCTTGGGCTGGGCACCGGTTACCGGATCCATCTCCAGTTCCAGCACGTCTTCCATGTACGCATTCCAGCGGTCAACCACCGGGCTGCCCGCCTGGGTCTTTTCCGCAAACTCGATGCCTTTCTCACATTCATAATATCCGAAAAGAACAGATCCATCCGACCAGATGGTATAGTTCTTTATGCCCGCAGCCTTGAGAAGTTCCTTCATCTCAGGCCAGATTTCATCATGACGGCGCTTGTATTCCTCTGTTTTCCCGGGCTTGATGCGGCCCATCCACGCAAAGCGTTCCATATATGCCTGCCTCCATTATCATGATATCCGCCCCAGTGCCTGTCCGGCCTGCGGCAATTCCTGCCGAAAGATTATATCAGAACTGACTGCGATTGTCGAAATCCCCGCCGGAAATCCTGACAAATTCCCGCAAAGAATTTTCTCATTTGCTGTGCAGTGGTTTGACGAAAGCATGACAGTGACATACAATAAAACCGTTTTTCACCTGCTGAAAAACGGCTATTTCATCAATAACCGCTGGAGGGATTCCATGTTCTTCCTATTATGGGGTTTCTGGGTGCTGCTTTGCGGGCGTCTGACCCTTGAAATCGGCATCACCGGCGCAGTCATATCCGCGCTGGTTTACGCTTTTATCTGTGCTTTCCTGGATTATTCCCCGAAGCGCGAACTCAGCATTCTCTGCCGTCTTCCACGTCTGACCGCCTATATCCTGTTCCTTGTCTGTCAGATTTTCCTCTCGTCCATGGCCACTGTCCGTCTGATCTGGTCATGGAAAAAAAGGCCGGAGCCCCAGCTCCGTCTTTTTCATGCACGGCTGCGCACGGATGAAGCGAAGGTCATGCTGGCCAATTCCATCACCCTGACCCCCGGCACCATCACAGTGCATCATCAGGGCGATCTGTATGTGGTCCACTGTCTTGACCGGGCTTTTGCCGAAGGCCTGGAAGATTCTGCCATGGAACGCCGGCTTGCCCGGCTGGAAGGAGGGCACTCATGAACGACCGCATCGCTGTGGAAGGAGCCAGTGCCGCAGCCCGCGCTTTTTCCGGCATGTACAATGTCGTGCTGGTCATCCTGGGCATCTGTCTTCTTTTCTGTCTGCTGCGGGCCATCCTTGGGCCCCGGACCTCAGACCGCATCGTCACCGTCAATATGATGGGCACGCTTGTTGTCATCATCATCTGCGTGCTCTCCTTTCTCATGCAGGAAGATTCTCTGGTGGATATCGCCATGATCTACACCATGCTCTCCTTCCTGGCCGTGATTCTCCTGACCCGGGTCTATATGGGATCCTGGAGAGAAAAGCATTATCATGAAACCCATCCGGAAAAGGAGGAAAAGCAATGAATGAATGGATCCGTTTCGGCATTTCCGCTGTCCTGACCCTGGCCGGCATGTTCATGATCGTGTCCGCGGTCTTCGGCGTTTTCCGTTTCCGTTATGCCCTGAACCGTGTGCATGCCGCCGCCCTCATCGACACGCTGGGCATTCTTTTCATGGTTGCCGGACTCGTGGTGGCCAGGGGCTTCCAGGTCGTTTCCCTGAAAATGGTGATCGTGGTTCTTTTCCTCTGGCTTACCTCACCTGTTTCCTCGCATCTGATCGGACGTCTGGAAATGACGGTCAATGATCGCCTTGACCAGGAAATGACGGTGCAGGACCCTGTGCAGATTGAGAAAGAGAGGGAGTCATGACATGCAGATTCTGAGCATTCTACTCCTGGTTTTTGTTATCGGCTGTGCCCTTGCCGTAGCCTTTACCCGTGACCTGCTCACCTGTGCCGTAGTGTTCATGGGGCAGAGTCTCGCCATGAGCATTATCTGGATCCTGCTGGAATCCCCGGA
>CACYNZ010000135.1:0-9432 GCA_902775835.1 uncultured Eubacteriales bacterium
CGTCCGGAAAGCGGCATATCTCCAGGCTGCAAAGAAAGTCCGCGCCATTTGAAAACGTTATGGCTCGCATGGGAAAGGCAATAGAGGTACAGCTTGACTGCGCCATCGTCCTGCCAGATCTGAGCGTCTACTGCCTGAGAGATCAATTCAGCTAACTGCTTCATGCCGGAAAACACGATCCTTTCTCCTTCGGCGGACGCGCTGGTGCGCGAAGCATCCAGCGCATCCGCTTTTGTAATGCTGTTATCTCGTCTGCCGTCCGCGGAAAATGGTCAGGTGTACATGAACCTGGAGCCAGAGATCCGCTTCGAGCGGAAGCTCATCATCGCTGCATTTTTCTGCACCCGGGCCTTCATCTGAAGGCGGACACGTGCCGCCTTTCCCCTCGCATTCAACGTCTGCTGCTTCATCCGAATCTGATTTCTCTTCATAGCTGTCATCGCACTGATCCTCCATTTTGTTCATCATGAGTGTGCTGAAAGGAACGGTTACATCCGGGGTAAAGAGACTGCCGGGATTCATGTCATGGGGAATGCTGCTTTCTGCTTCGGCCATCAGACGGCGGCAGATCGGACACATATAGCTGCCTGAATTCAACTCCGCGCGAAATGTCAGTGCCTCACCAGGTGTCAGACGCACGCTTTCGCCACAGAGCCGGCATTCGACAGTCGGCACAGCCGGCGGGTATCCATGAGCCAGATGTGCCTTCGGGTGATAAGTGCTGAAGATGTACATGAGCTACCTCTCTTTCTGACGGTCTTTCCGACTGTCGCCCCTAAATGGCGAAAATCGTCGATTTTGGAAACACCTGAGGCAGATTTTTAAAAAAAATTTTTGTTAGCCTGAAAATACGCCATCAGACGGGTCAGTCTCCGGTTGACAACGGTATGAGAAATACCGATCCGGCCCGCAATCTCACGGGAGTTCATGCCTTCTATAAACCGCAGCCTCAGAATCTGTGCGCCATCCGGAACCACCTGATCCGCGTGCTCATACACGCGTTCTACTGTCATCTTCCGGATGACCTTCTCCTCGACGCTGTCATCAGCGTCTTCAGAAGAAATGACCTGCAGACTTTTGTCACTCAGCTCCCTGAACATGCCAGCCATGCGATATTTGCACTCCGAACAATCTCCAAGGCAGTAAAGTGAATTGGTGCGTGCACAGCGCTGCTCGTTCCGTGCGAGTCGGCGCACCCGCTCGTTTTCTGACAGGATTCCCAGATATACTTCCTCAGTGATCTCAACGTGCTGTCCTCTGACAGTCCAGTAATAGATTTTTTCCTTTTCTCTGCCTTCCATCAGGAAAGCCCTCCTTTCGGTTCATCGCCGAACGGAGGGGCCTGATGTGCAGCTGCCAGCGCAATGCGAAACAGCCCAATGGACAAGCATCTCCATTCGGCTGCAGCAACACTCCCGATGCTGGCTGCAAGTATTCAGTTCGCATCTGCCTTGTGCGGAAGCGGTTCTGATCAGGAACCATCACTCAGCAGCGCTTCACATATGCGGTCACAGGACTGCATGGATGTGGCAAAAAAGAAGGGGCCAGGTACAGCAGAACACATTGTTTCTGCTGCTCCTGGCCCCGATTGACCCTTCAGGAACCCCAATTGGCCCTGGTGAGTGTCTGTTTCACACTCTATCTACTTTTCAATTTCACGGGAAACCTTGAAGATCTTTGGCTTCCCCTCAGCATCCCGTCTGATTTCCACATTTTTCCCTGTATTAAGAATCCGGTATACCTTTTTCAGCATTTCAGCCTCAGACGAAGAAACCAGAACATTCGGTTTGTCCTCAGCCGGTCTTTTCACGGTGTAATGATTCATCGCTGTACTCCCTCACTGATGATTCGCTCCAACAAAGCATTCTGGCGCAGTCTCCCATCCTGAGTGAGTGTTCCTTCAAGGGCTGCTTCCAGTCGCTTTTAAGCGACAAGCAAGGTCAAAAAAAATAGCAAACAGCATTTTCGGCCTCAGCTCCTTCCAGCAAGCTTACGCTTGTCTCGTTTACGCGACAATGGTATCATATCGGCACCTTGATGTCAATCGAATATTCTTTGAAGAGTTTGTTGCAAAAAAGCGACAAACGTGTTATACTTCCTCAGGATTACTAGAAAGGGGTAGTGTCAGATGGCTGTAGATCATAACGATACCCTGGGCCATGTCATCAAAAAGAAGCGTCTTCAGCTTGGCATGACCCTCCGGGACCTTGCCGCAAAGGCAGGCGTCCATCATGCGACGATTGACCGGATTGAGACGGATCAGTTCAAGGTGGTTGATCCCAGCACGCTGGTCAAAATCGCCGAAGCCCTTCATCTGGATCAGTTGTATCTGCTTTCCCTCAACGGTGCCGGTGTAAAGGACGAGGACATCCGCATCATCGCCCGTGCCGCCAACAAGATGAGCGCAGAGCAGCGCCAGCAGATGATGGCCATTCTTCGGGATTCTTTCTCTGAAGCTTTCAGGAATACGGAAAGCGATGATCTGGACGATAATGGAGACGGATATCTTGATGAGCGTGTCTAAACTGAGCTTTCAAAGAGAAAAGGCAGTCCGAACATCGGCAGAGCTACTGCGGAATTCCGGGATTGCCTTTTTTCCATTGGATATACGAAGGATGCTGAAAAGCTCCTTCAGCCACCAGATCAGGCTGATTCCCTATAAGGATCTGGATGGCACTTCCTCAAAAGGTGAAACGCATGAAGCCGCCGATCCCCGGACGCTGAGCAAAGACGGCTTCTGCATGCGCATCCGGGATGTGCTGATTGATCTTGGCAGCGGTCCCGTCACCAGTCATATATGGAATATCTACTATAATGAGTCCAACCTTCAGGAACGCATCCGGTTCACGCTCCTCCATGAGCTGGGACATGTTTTTCTCGGCCACCATCAGCTGCTCGGAATGGACTCAACAGCAGGCATGGAAAACCTGCCGCAGTACCGGGAAGCGGACAATCAGGCCGATCAGTTCAGTATCAACGCCCTTGCCCCCGCGCCAGCAGTGGCAAGGCTTCTTCGGGAGCATGGCTTTTCCTGTATGAAGAATGACCTGGAATGGCGTATCACCGACAGGAAGGCTCCCTTCCTCCAGAATCTCGGACAGGATCCGGATCCTGTTCAGCTCATTATGACGGCCTTTCATATATCAAGAATCGCCGCTTCCACGAGACTGCGGGAACTGAACAGCGAGCTGCAGATCTGGCAGAAGCTTGATCCTGAGCTTTACACCTGTATTGAACGAATCAGTCACCGTTCAGGCTGGTTCTGCTGGGTCTGTAATACCCGGCGCAGAACACCCTCACCCTATTGTCCTGGCTGTGGAAAGGGCTGGTCATATGTATACAGGGATCTGGGACGGCCGTCCCGACCAGTGATGGGGCTGCGTAAGAATGGACAGTTTGCATTCTGCTCCGTGTGCGGAAACTCGATCTATCCTGAAGACGCCTCCCATTGCCCTGTATGCGGCAGTCTGGTGATCAATGAATGTGATAACGTCCACTATTCGGATGGAGACTTTATCCGCAGCGGAATGCAAGTCATCCGAGGCACACACCGCTGCCGGCCAACGGATATTTACTGCGGAAAGTGCGGAGTACTGACCACCTTCGGATCCCAGCACGGTCCCAGAAAGAACCTCTGGCTTCCACAAAACCAGGAGCGCTGCCGCACGAAGGACACGATTTACTCTCAGACCCTTGAAACAGAAAACGGCAGGCTGAAGACATGTCCCGCCTGCGGTTCCACCCGTACCATTCGGGACGGCAGATACTGCGCTGACTGTAAGCAGCCCATGGAAAACTGCTGCACAGGAGGCACCGGAAGCCATCATGCCTGCGGCCCCAATGACCGGTTCTGCACAGTCTGCGGACAGCCCACCCTATTTCTTCAGTCCGGCTTTCTGCCAGAATATGACAAAACAGAAACCTACAAAACACTGCGTCACGCAGAGACAAGAAAGCAGACACAGGATCCCGTTCAGATACTGATCATGCCGGATGGCACAACACAGCTTGTTTAGCAGGAGGCCTATGAATGGCAAGCATCCGCATTGTTACCACAAGAGCGCCTGGACTGATCCCCAGCCTCATCAAGGAAATCGACCGCGCGTCTAATCCGGTCGTTCTCATTCCCGAATCCTTTACGCTGGCCTGTGAAACAGAGATCGTCAACAGAAGCCGCGATAAAGGCTTTTTCGACCTGAAAATCTTCTCCCCTTCATCCCTCGTCAGGGAGGTTCGGGAACTGACAGGCCGCGGCAGCAAAAAACCGGTTTCCGCTGACGGTCAGAATATGATTATCTCCCAGGTGCTCCATCACCATCAGGAAGAGCTTAAGTATTATCGGGATTCTGTGGCTCAGCCGACGCTTGCGCAGAAGATCGCCGGTCAGATCAATGATTTTCATCGTGCGCGCCTGACGCCGGGCTTTTTACGGGACTTTAATCCCTCAAGCCGACGTACCAAGGCTAAAATGGAAGACATGGCACTGGTATGGGATGGCTATAATCAGGTGATTGGCGATCAGTACGAGGATGGTGTCGGACAATGGCTTTCCGCAGTGGATCATATCCGCAGAAGCGGAATCATCCGGAACGCCCAGCTCCTGATCTACGGCTTCGACTATATCACGCATGATATTCTGAACCTTGTCCAGGCTGCTGTTTCTGATGATGGAGCGGCTGAAGTAGTGATCGGGCTGATCAGCGATAGTGCTGGCCCTGACAGGGAGATTTTCCGTGCCGCCAACGATTCCGTATTGGCCCTGACAGACTACCTCAGCCATAACGGCTATGCCTTCTCGCTTCAAAGGGAAAACATGATTCCGCCCATTGATCCCGGCATTGCCTATGTGGAGAAGAGCATTTACGCCAACGGCGCGTTCGCCAGCGCAAAGATCTATCAGCGCAGGGATGAAGTGACCGTCATCCGCCCTGAGCCCGCGGAGGCAAAGAAGCAGGCCATCGCGGATCTGAACCGTTCTGAAATCCCGGACATGTCTCATGTGCGGGTCTATTACGCAAAGAACTCCTATCTGGAATGTCAGCACGCCTGCCAGACGCTGATCGACTGGCACCGGGCCGGCATTCCGTGGGAGGATATGGCGATTGCCGTCTGCGAACAGAACACGCTGCCCTCTCTTCTTCCGCTAACGCTTTCCGCTTCCGGGATTCCCTTTAACGCAAAGCAGGATCAGCCGATTCTGATGAGCGGCTACGCGCAGTATTTCCTGTCGCTTCTGCGAATTCTGCGTCTGAACTTCTGTCAAAATGATGTCCTGCGGATGATCAAGACCGGGTTTACCTCCATGTCTTCTATTGACGCGATGAACATGGAAAACTATGTCCGCAAGAACGGAATCCACCGCGGCCGGTGGCTGAAGCCGTTCTATATGCCTGAAAAAGAAGCGGAACGGGAAAAGGCGGAGCATATGGAAGCGCTCCGCCAGCAGCTGATCGATCCCATTGTTCAGCTCAAAGGTCAGCTTTCTCAGAAGGGCTGCACCGGCAGACAGGCCGCTACGCTGCTCTTCGAGTTCATTACCAGTGCCGGTATTTACGACCGGCTTCTTGCACAGGAGGACATTCTCGCCGAGCAGGGGGATGACCTGGGCATTGACCGCAACCGACAGGTGTGGACAGCGATCAACGAGCTTCTGGATTCACTTGCCGTCTTTATCGGTGACGAACCGCTGCCGCTTCATGACCTGTGCACCATGCTGGAGGCCTCCATGGCTTCCCGAATGATCAAGTCTCTTCCACAGCTTTCCAGGGCTGTCATGGTCGCGCCGCCTCAGATGTTTTTCTCTTCCGGTGTGCGCTGCATGATCGTGATGGGGCTTCAGGAAAGCGAGCTTTCCACCAGCAGCGGCATCCTGTCTGAGCATGAGCGCAGCCAGCTCGAGCAGTTCATCGAGGACGCCAACAGAGAATACTATAAGCAGCAGAACGCGGGTGGAATGGAAGGACCGGTCGAAGGAGAAGAGCTCTCTGAGGCTGAATGCAGCGATGTGCGTCCTTTCAGCAAGATCGGACAGTCTTTGCTTGACCTGGCTGCCCGCCAGAAGCAGGACGTCTATCAGGCTGTGTCCCTGGCACGTGAGCAGCTGATGATTTCCTGCTCAAGTGCCAAGCCCAGCGGCGGTGTTCTGACTCCGTCCACGGCATTCAAGCGACTGTCACGCGTCGTTGCCGATATGAACCCGGAGAATGTTTCCGGCGGTCTGATGAATACGGATATTCGGCCCTTTGCTCCTGCCTTCGCGCTGGAGGCACTGGCGGTAAAGCTGCGTGAGACGAAGGACAGCAGGGACGGCTTCCTTCATGGCACCAGCACGGAGGACATCCTGTGGCAGAACGCGCTGGGCTCTCTGTATCGCTCGGATACCTGGCACGAAAAGACCACCGGCGTTCTGAACGGGCTTCATGTGACCGTTACCACCACCGGCATCACCCCGGATCAGGCCAGCAGGCTCTATCATTCACGGGCCATGTCGATCTCCCGTGTGGAGACCTTCGGCTCCTGTCCCTGGCGGCATCTGCTGCAGTACGGTCTTGATCTGTTTCCAACCGCCACCTATGTATTTGAGCGCAACGAACAGGGCACCTTCAATCATGATGTGATCAAGCTGTTCCTGGATGAGGCGATGAAGCTTCCGGAATGGCCGGATATTTCCGAGCATCAGCAGAATGTGCTGCTCAACCGCATTCTGAGAGAGCGTGCCAGGCAGTGGGAGGGCGGTATCCTGCGTTCGGATATTGTTCACCGCTATCAGGGTGTCAGCATTATCCACGGCGTCAGAACCTCCATTGCCAGCCTGATGCGTTCCTTCCAGCAGAAGCCGCACTTCCTGCCCATGGCAGCTGAGGTACCGTTCGGCATGCCTGATCCAAGGTCGCCCATCAATCTGCCAGCAATTTCCATCACGACCGAGGATGGTAATCTGGTTGCACTCTCCGGCAGAATTGACCGGATTGATAAATTGGAACTGCCTGACGGAAGAACCTATTTCATGATCGTGGACAACAAAATGTCCTCCCGTGACGTGAAACAGAACTCCATTGTCGCGGGCCTTCAGCTTCAGCTGCCGCTCTATATCCGGGCCGCTCAGAACGGTCTTGCCGGATATCAGGCCGCTGGTGGCCTGTATCAGCCCATCAAGGATGTCCTTGTAGACGGCGATGACGCCGGCAAGATCATCGCGCAGATCGACAAGGATCTGCAGACCTCCGGAATTATTCTTGATGACAAGAGCATTCAGGATGCCATGAAGCCGGTGAAAATCGCTCGGAAGTCTGAAACCAATGATACGATTTCCGCGGTGACCCCTGAAGAGCTGGAATCTGTTCTGGACTGCGCCCAAGACGTCGTAACGGGGCGTGTGAACAGGATCCGCCGCGGTGAAACATCGCCGCTGCCCCTGCAAGACGGTCTCCAGTCCCCATGCAGTTGGTGTGATCACGCGGATGCCTGCCTGTACGACAGCACGCTGCCCGGCTGCAAAATCCGTGAGCTGGATCACAAGCACCGCATGGATATGCCGGCGCGAAATTCTTAAGGATGACTCTTCATACGATGCCATAAAGGGAGAAAAGACATGCCACGTTTTAATGCTTCTCAACAGGCTGCCATTGACGCGCAGAATCAGAATATCCTGATCTCCGCGGCCGCCGGTTCAGGTAAAACGACCGTCATGGTGGAAAAAATCAAGCAGACGCTGATCAGTCATCCGGAAGCGTCCATTTCGCAGTTCCTTGTGATCACCTTCACCAAGGATGCTGCCCAGAATATGAAGGACAAGCTGCGCACGCTCCTGGAGGACGCTTCACAGGAAGGCGTAGAGGCAGCTGCCAGGGCACTGGGCGAGATCGAAACCGCATCGATCAGCACTATCCACTCCTTCTGCACCCAGTTGCTGAAGGAGTATAACGACAACGCCGGCGCAGCTATGAATCCCCGTGTTCTGAAGGACGCGGAAAAAAAGCGTATGCTGGATGAGTGCTTCACGGATGCCGTGGAAGTAATTCTCGGAAAAGGCAGCACCGTTGATCCAGCGGATAAAAAAGCCGTCAGCGATCTGCTGATTGCCTTCAGCATGGACGAGCTGATGAAGATGGTGCAGGATCTTTACAATGTTCTGATGGGAATCCCGAATCCCTTTGACTTTCTGCGGCAGATCGTTGAGACACCGCCTTACGAATTATGGAACCAGGAAATCCTGACGGCCGCAGAGCTGGACGTGCTGGGTCTGGAGGAATGCCTGCACAGAGAAGAAGCGCTGATGCTCTCCCCGCTGGCTCATCCTGCCTTTGAAGCCGTCGCTGAAAGCGATCAGGAAAAGGTCGCGGCCTTTCTGGAGGCATATGCGCAGACACAGACCGGTACTGACAAACTGGCTCTGATGGAGTCTGCCATCAAGGCTTTCGATAAAGCACCCGCTCCTCGCGGACTGGATGACGAAACAAAGGCCTGGAAGGATGCCTTTAACGATGTCCGGAATGAAATGAAGGGTTCCAAGGGTATTCTCGTCACTGCCGCCAAGCGGCTGCAGTCCATGCTGGATGAAAAGAATGATCTGACAAACGCTGTGATTCAGCGGGAGCTTCGTGGGCTTGAGCTGATTGTCCGTGAAACAGCAAAGCAGTATGAGCAGCAGAAGCTGGAAGCCGAAGCAATCGATTACGCGGATATGGAACAGATCGCCTACAGTATCATGTCCGATCCGGACAAGCGCAATGAGCTGTTGGCCAAGTATAAATACATTTATGTGGATGAATGCCAGGATGTCTCCGGTATTCAGGACGCCATTATCAAGTCTCTGACCGGCCTGGGCCATCAGTTCTTCATGGTGGGTGACATCAAGCAGTCGATTTACGGTTTCCGTCACGCGGAGCCGGATCTGTTTGAGCATGAGCGCCGCACCTATTCGGATGATGAGAACGCCGAAGAACGCAGGATCTTCTTTATGGACAACTACCGCTCCTGCAAGAGCGTAGTTGACGCGGTCAACGAGGTCTTCACGGAGGCCATGGACCGGCGCATCACGGATATGGATTATATCCCGGAGGACAATCTGCGCTGCAATCTGCCAGGAGAGTTCGGTCCTGTCGATGTGATTCTCGTCAAAAAGGGCGATGAGGATGCCGATAAGCTGGAAGCGCAGTGCGAGGCAGTCGGCAGATATATTCAGTCCGTCCTGACGCCTACAGCGGACACCAGCTCAAAGCAGAATTATCAGTACAAGGACATTGTCATTCTGGTGCGCACTGCGAAAGGCACCGCATCAACCATTGTCGATCATCTGAAAAAAATGCACATCCCCGCCATGTACGAGGGAGTGCCGGACTTCTTTGGCCTGGCTGAGGTGAAGTCCTTCCTGAGCCTGCTGACCGTCATCGACAACCTGCATAATGACGACGCTCTGGTCGGAACGCTGAT
>CACYNZ010000135.1:9474-11964 GCA_902775835.1 uncultured Eubacteriales bacterium
AATACTTTGGTCAAAAAGATCTCTCCAGCAGTGCGAATCATGAAAATGGGCTACTTGAAAAACTCGTGAGTAGTAGAATTGGAAAACAAGCACCGATTAGCAGTTGTATACAAGAGTTGCGCGAAGCTGTCAGTCAGTTGCTAGATGCGAACAAAATTCCTAGCCAAATTGAAGAAGCTAAAACTACTCAATCTGAATTAAGCCTTAAGGTCCAAATTTTCAAAGATAAGGGAATAGCCGAAAAGCTGAATAAACAGGCTGCTTACACTATTGATCAAACTAAGATGGAATCGGCTAAAAGTAGGATCGAACGTGTAATAAAGGCAATAAATGCCACGTTTGAAAATAATAAAGAGGTTTCGTCAGTATTATCTGATCATGAAAGCCAGTATAATTCAGAACTAATTGCCGAAGCAAAAAAGATCTTGGGTTTAATTGATCAGCAACTTATGGTGATACAAAATGCAATTCAACAAATGCTGACTCTCAAGACAACTTTTTCTGATCTCTCTGAAAATTTGATGACTGCAATCACTTCATTGGCAGATGAGTTTGCTGAGATAAAGAGAGAAATTAAAGATGACACCTTAAATGCTGATACATTTGTTCAATTGACAGCTGAAATGACCAAGACGCAAGAGTTGCTTAATCAACTTGAAGAAAAGGCTAAAATGAGGTCTTCGATTGAAACTGCATATAGAAAAGCAGCCCGTCAAAGGAACGATAACCTTCAGCAACAATTCTATGCCTATCAAGCAGAAATAAACAGAATTAATAATACCCAAAAAGAGCTCAGAATTGAAATTACATTTAAAGGTGACAGAGAAGAGTTTAAAACAAGACTAAAGAGTGATTTCAGAGGCTCCGGAATTAGCGAGATCAAGTATCAGACAATATGTGAAACTTTTACAGATTATGTTGATTTGATTGAGGATTGGGTCTTGGCTAATGGCTCATTACTGCGAGGTATATTGACACCTGGTGAGTATATTAAGCTGGATGCCAAACTAAAAGAACAATATGTTGATTTGCTTGAGTATCAAGTCCAGAACAAAGTAGAAATATACTATCATAACAAGCTACTCAGGCAACATTCAATTGGCCAGCGTGCATCGGCATTGATACTATTTATTCTTACTCAGGATAACAATGATGTCATCTTTATTGACCAGCCAGAAGACGATTTAGATAATAAAGTTATATATGACGAAGTGATCACCGCTATTACTAAGAAAAAAGCAAATATGCAGTTTGTATTTGCCACACATAATGCAAACATACCAGTTCTCGGAGATGCGGAAAGAATACTTGTTGTTGATTATCAAGACACAAGGATTGATATATCTCAAGGCAATATTGACCTTCGTGATACTCATAAGCAAATTGTCGATATCATGGAAGGTGGAAAAGATGCATTTGAGAAACGGCAGCTCATATACGAGTCGTGGCGATAACATATTTGTGAGCAGCAACCGGCGCCAAGTAAGAAAAATAAAAAAACCTAATAGTTGTTCTTAAGATACCTTTTGAATGGTGAAGATGAGAAGGAGAAAAGATCTGAGGCGCTTGGTATCAGGATTTAACTCTACTAGCTGGGATAATGCGTTAAGAAAAATCATTTTCCATGGGAATCTTGGAAAATTCCAGAGTGATATTGCTCTTGTGGATGCGCTGTTGGAAACAGAGAACGCTGTCTTAATTGAAGCCATGCCCTTATGATGGAATATATGGTGCATGGATGGCTGAAAGTGATTTGTTGAACCCTGATGGCTCGCTTAAAGTACAGCCAGAGAACTGGAAGAATCCGAAGAACGGCACGCAGGCAACCAATCATCTTGGTTTTGTACTGATGGGAATTCGGGACTTGTTCCGGCAGCTGATGGAGCACTCCTGGCGTCCTGGAGAGGAGTACAAACCCTTGTACAGCCTCCTTGCTAATTATTTCGGTAGGCATTAGCAGAGCCAAAAAATCGCATTAATCTTGCTAACCAACTACCTTCCGCATTTAGCAGACGATTGTCCTCGCGGAGATCAAAACCACCTTGATGTTCGTCTGATCTTTCTTTACTGAGCTCTCAAAACGTCAGGTCTTACAAGCGGTTTTTCAGATTCAGGAAAGATGCCGTTCGCATCGTCCGCCAAAATTAGCACGGTCGTCCGAAAAAATTAGACGCCGAAGCATGGTCATCAGTGAAGGTTGATTAGAAATCGAGCTAAAAAATTAGAAATCTGCTAACAGAAGGCATATTCTGTTAGCAGATTTTTGTGTTCCGTAGTGTCTTGAAAAAGAAAAATCCTACCAGCTTCACAGTTGCCTTTTTGAAGGCAAATCTGTCGAATCTGGTAGGTAAAATGGCGATCCCGGCGCGATTCGAACGCGCGACGTTCCGCTTAGGAGACGAAAACAGGGCTTTCCTCCTATACCCCTCGAATGCCCGCAAACGCTTGCTATTACTGCATTTCTAACAAATTCGATTGTCCCCGTTTCCT
>CACYNZ010000136.1 GCA_902775835.1 uncultured Eubacteriales bacterium
CCACGCCCGGCGGCATGAACCCGGAAATGAAGATGCGCCGCAGGATTGCATCCCTGCTCACGCCTCTGGGCTTCCAGGAAATCATGAACTACTCCTTCGTTTCCCCCAGAAGCGTGGAAAAGCTGGGCCTGGACGCGGACGACAGCCGGCTTAAGATGCTCCGGATCCGGAACCCGCTGGGCGAGGATACCTCCGTCATGCGCACCACACTGGTGCCGGACATGCTCACCACGCTTGCGCTGAACATGAATCACGGCAATGAACAGGCCAGACTCTATGAGATCTCCCGGGTCTTTGATCCCGAGAACAGGACCGACGAGGGCCTGCCCACGGAAAAGACGCACCTGACCATCGGCATGTACGGGCCGCAGGAGGATTTCTTCTCCCTGCGCACGGTGGTGGAGCGGATGCTGAGCCGCCTAGGCATTGAATGCCAGGTCGAGCGCGCCCACGAAAACTTCCTGCACCCCGGACGCACGGCTGTGCTCAAATGCGGTGATGAGGCTGTATGCACGCTGGGTGAAGTGCATCCGGACGTGCGTGACCGTTTCGAGCTCAGCGCACGCGCCTATGTGGCGGACCTGTGCCTGAATGATCTGATGCGCCTGAGCCGGCCCATGGGCACGGTGCGCGACATGCCCAGGTATCCCGCGGTGACCCGCGACCTGTCCCTGGTCATGCCGGAGACCGTGGAAGTGGGTCCGATGCTGCAGGCCATGCGCACCGCCGCCGGGAAGCTGCTGGAGGATGCAAAGATGTTCGACGTGTACCGCAGCCCTGCGCTGGGACTGGGCGTCAAGTCCGTCGCGTTCTCCTTCGTGTTCCGCGGAGCCGACCATACGCTCACGGAAAACGAGGTCAGCGAGTGCATGGACCGGATCCTGAAGGTGGCCGGTGAGACCTTCCGGGCGGAAATCCGCAAATAAGCCATCGGAAACAACTGGCAGTCCGCCTTGTACGGTCTGCCAGTTTTGGTGAAGTGAAAATCTGAACGGCACAGATATGTGCCGGAATCCAAGGAAAGGCGGCAGACGGATGAAAGCACCTTTTTCTTCCTACCTGACCGGGATTGCGCCTTCTCTGAAGTCCCTGATTTCCGAGCTCCGGAAAGACTTCGAGTATGTGAGCGTCCTGGCCACGGATTCCACCGGGTTTTCCGTGCAGATCTCCCAGCGCGTCAAGCGCGTGAGCACGGAGACCATGATGACCGAGCGCGGGATTGTGCTGCGCATGTACCGCGGCGGCGCCTACAGTGAATATGCCCTGAACGAATGGGACCCGGACCGGGTCCTGGAAACTGCACGGGAAGTCCGGGAAAGCGTGGACGCGCAGCTCCGGATCCTGGAGGAAGCCGGGGATCAGGTATACGATACGCCCTGTCTTCCGGATGAGCCTGCGGAAGTGTTTGCGGAAATGGAGACAGGCCGGCTTCCGGAAACGGAGGACATTCCGGCCCTGATCAGCCGGCTGTCGGCGCTTTCGGACCTGGCCATGGAAAAGGGCCGGGACATGCTGGACGCGGTGGTCCGTGCCCAGTCCACGCATGTATGCAAGATGTTCCTGTCCGCAAACCGTGACCTGCGCCAGAGCTATGTCTACAGCGAAGGCTCCCTGCTCGCCATGGTCAGCCGGGACAGACGCACGGTGTACGACCATGCCGCGGTGAGCGGGCGTCAGGGCCCGGAGATCTTTGACGGACTGGAGGGCAAGCTGGACGGCTGCCTGAAGGTTACGGAAGACCTGCTCGGGGCCGGGCACGTGGAGCCGGGCATGTGGGATGTGATCACCTCGCCCGAGGTCAGCGGACTCATTGCGCATGAGGCGTGCGGCCACGGCGTGGAGATGGATATGTTCGTCAAGAACCGGGCTCTTGGTCAGGCTGATATCGGCAGGCGCGTGGGCTCGGACCTGGTGACCATGCATGAAGGCGCGCTGTGCACCGAGAATGTGGCGAGTTATGCCTTTGATGACGAGGGCACGCTGGCCGGAGATGTCACGGAGATTGACCGCGGCATCCTGAAGACCGGGATCTGCGACGCGCTCAGCGCGCTGCGTCTGGGCACGGAGCCCACGGGCAACGGCAAGCGGCAGAACTTTGAGCACAAGGTCTACACGCGCATGACCAACACCCTTTTCTCCGAGGGAAGTGACACGCTGGATGACATGGTGAAGTCCATACGCCACGGGTATCTGCTCTGCGGCATGGACTCGGGCATGGAAGACCCCAAGCACTGGGGTATCCAGTGCATTATCAGCCGGGGTTATGAAATCCGGGACGGAAAGCTCACCGGGCATGTGGTGGCGCCGGTGGTCATGACCGGGTATGTGCCGGACCTGCTCAATTCCGTGAGCATGGTCAGCGGCGGCGTGGAGGTCTTCGGATCCGGCGGCTGCGGCAAGGGCCACAAGGAATGGGTGAAGGTCTCGGACGGCGGTCCGTACATGAAGGCGAAAGCGAGGCTTGGTTGATATGCTGGACATGATACTGGAAGTGCTCAGGGCCTCGGAGGCGGATGCCTGGGAAGTGACGGATGAGCGGGTACATGGCTGGGAAATGTACATGATCCGGCACCGCATGGACCAGAACCGGACGCGCCGGGTCCGGCACGTGAATGTGAAGGTATACAGAAAAAGCGCTGACGGAAAGTATCTGGGCAGCGCGGGCGCGGAAATTCCGCCCACGGCCACGCGCGAGGAAGCGGAGAAACAGGTGGAGCGCCTGTGCACCTATGCCGGGTATGTACGCAATCCCATGTATACGCTGAACCGTCCGGACGGGGAAGGCCGGGTGGAAGCCCGCGGCGGGGACGTGCAGGTCCATGACATGATGCGGGATTTCCTGGAAACCATGCGCGCGGTTCCGGAGTCTGCGGAAGCGGACCTGAACAGCTATGAGATTTTCACCGAGGAAGTCCGGCTCCGCTACGTCAACAGCGAAGGCGTGGACGTGGAAAGCGTGCACCCGCGCTCCATGGTGGAAGCAGTGGTCAATGCGCGCAGGGACGGGCACGAGATTGAACTGTACCGCATGTATCACAGCGGAAGCTGCGACCGCGAAGGCCTGTGCCGGTCTCTGGAGGAGACCATGCGCTTCGGTGTGGACCGTCTCGACGCGTCCGCACTGCCTGAAGGCGGAAAAATGCCGGTGGTGTTTTCCACTGACGCGGCGGTACAGATCTACCGCTGGTTCATTGAACGCATGAACGCGGCCATGCAGTACAGGAAGATCTCCGACTGGACGCCGGGCACACCGGTCTCGGAGGATATGCGCGGAGACCGGCTGACGGTGGAAGCCGTGCTGTCCCTGCCCAATTCCAGCTGCAACGGCGAGTTTGACGCTGAAGGCGCACGCATCCGGCCCATGGTCCTGATCCGTGACGGCGTGGCCGGCGAAGTCTGGGGCTCCAGGCAGTTCTGCCAGTACCTGGGCATTGAAAAGGGATGCATGCCCGGAAACTTCGCTGTGAGCGGCGGCACCTGCAGTGCGGAGGATCTGCGCAGGGGCCCGTGTCTGGAAGTGGTGGAGTTTTCCGATTTTCAGGTGAATTCCATGAACGGGGATATTGCAGGAGAGATCCGGTTGGGGTACTATCATGACGGAGAAAAAACCGTTCCGGTGACGGGCGGGTCTGTTTCCGGGTCCATGAAGGACTTTGTCAGGGACATGCATGCATCCCGGGAGCAGAGACAGTATGACCGGTTCCTGATTCCGTCCGTTACGCGGCTGGAACAGGTGACGGTTGCCATTTGATGAAGGAGGAAACGAGTATGAAGGAACTGAAGGGCACCAAGACTGAGGCGAACCTGAAGGAAGCGTTTGCCGGCGAGAGCCAGGCCAGGAACAAGTACACCTATTTTGCCTCCAAGGCCAAGAAGGATGGGTATGTCCAGATCGGAAAGATCTTTGAGGAGACCGCGGAGAACGAGAAGGAGCATGCCAAGATCTGGTTCAAGTATCTGGAAGGCGGTTCCGTGCGCGACACCATGAGCAATCTGCTGGCCGCCGCGGAAGGCGAGGCGTTTGAGTGGACGGACATGTATGAGCGCATGGCCAGGGAAGCCCGCGAGGAAGGCTTTGACGAAATCGCCGAGAAGTTTGAAATGGTGGGCGCTATTGAGAAGGCACATGAGGAGCGCTACCGCAGGCTCATCGCCAATCTGAAGGACGGGCTTGTGTTCTCCCGTGACGGAGATGCCGTCTGGGAATGCGCCAACTGCGGCCATATCGTGGTGGGCCCCAAGGCGCCGGAAGTCTGCCCGGTGTGCAATCATCCCCAGAGCTATTTCATGCTCCGTGCGGAAAACTACTGATTGACCTGCAGGCAATTGTAACAAAACTGCTGGATGGGCACCGAATTCATGCCTGTTTCGGGGTTCATGCAGGAAATCCGGGATCCGCGTGGAATGGTATAAAAGTTAAGGGGAATGCCTATTCCCGCAAAAATCAATGCCGGACCTCAGGGTTTCGTGAAAGGCAGGAGGCATATGAAAGAAAAGAAACGCCGCGATCCATTGAAATGGGTGATCGCGCTGACGGTTATCCTTGGCATCCTGGCTGCAGGGGCGATTTACGGCAATACTTACCTTGACCGCCAGAAGAACCAGGAACTGCAGGTGCTCATGGATGACGTGAACGCCCGCAATCAGCAGATTGAAGCCCAGTACCAGGCAGCACTGGCTGAGTTTGAACAGGAGACAGCGGACGGGGTCAACCAGGCCTGGCCGGCCCAGAAAACGGAAGGCTGGGACGTGGTGGACCTGACGAATTACGAGCTGGAAAGCCGTAGCCTGGAGACGGTAAACCGTCAGGATGCGATGTACAACGGCATGCTGCTGGTCAATGAGTGGCACTCCCGCCCGGATGATTTCCTGGAGGATCAGCTGGAATCCGTGTCCAAGGCCACCAACCGTACGGTGAGCGTGAAAGACAATTCCGTCATGCTGATGCCTGCCGCCATTGC
The DNA here is from genome assembly GCA_902775835.1 of uncultured Eubacteriales bacterium. Next base: position 4,962 of record CACYNZ010000136.1, read on the forward strand.
GGCCCTGCAGTCAGCGATCACGGATGCCCGCGGACAGAACCTGGAATACTATGTGGCCTATGAGGGCTACCGCAGCTGGGATGAGCAGAACGCGCTGTTCCAGAAGCAGATGGAGAGGTACAAGGACCTGCCTGAGGCGGAGCAGATCGAGCGCGCCAAGAAGGAAGTCAACTATCCCGGCACCAGTGAGTTCAACACGGGCCTGACGGCGCGCATGGTGCTCTACAAGAGCGGGGACAAGGATATCAACAATCTGGCCTTCTTCTCCAGCGAACAGGGCATCTGGCTGTACAACAATGCGTGGAAATACGGGCTTGTGTTCCGCTTCCCGCTGGCCGACTATCCCGTAAAAGGCACCCAGGACAAGAGCTATAAGACGGGCGTGTCCGTGAAGCTTCAGGCTTTCCGGTATGTGGGCAGGGGCAATGCGGCAGTCATGCACGCACTGGACCTGTGCCTGGAAGAGTATCTGGATTACCTGATGGAGCATCCGCATCTGGCAGTGTTTGAAAACGGCCAGCTGCGCTATGAGATCGTCCGCGAATACGTGGGCGAGGGCGACCCGTTCCAGGTGCACGTGAGCCAGAAGAGCGGTATCAAGAATACCGTGATTTCTCTGGACAACATGGGATATGCTGTGACGGTCTTTGAGTACTGATGGGCAATCGGAGGGGCTCCGGCGACAGGCTGGGGTCCTTTCTTTTTCGGGCTCTGTCCCGGGACGGGCACAGCATACACTGTCCTGAGCAGATGAATGTGCATGTCAGGATGCAGACGCAAAAGAACTCTGCCCGTCGAAAGGCAGAGTTCTTTTTTGACTTCAGGTATGTCAGGATTCCAGGATCCGGGCGAAGATCATGCGCCCGGCATTGGTCTGAAGGGTAGTGGTCACCTGCACTGTGAGGGCTTCGCCCACGCGGCTGCGCCCGTTTTCGACCACGATCATGGTGCCGTCCTCGAGATAGGCAATCCCCTGTCCCTGCTCCCGGCCTTCCTTGACAATGGTGACGTCCAGCGTGTCGCCGTTGAGGATGGTAGGCTTCATGACGGTGGCGAGCTCGTGAAGGTTCAGGACCCGCAGTCCGGAGAGCGTGCCGGCCCGAGCAAGGTTTGTGTCACAGGTGATGATGGGAGCGCCAAGATCACGGGCGAGCTCCAGAAGCCGCATGTCGGCGTCCTCGTCTGCGGTGTGGGAGGTCATGACCTTGAGCTGGATCTGTGCATCCTGCTTGAGGCTTTCCATGATATCCATGCCGCGGTGGCCCTTGGTACGCTTGGCAGGGTCAGCGCTGTCCGCCAGATGCTGCAGCTCCAGAATGACAAAGTCCGGGACCACAAGCACGCCCTGGATGAAGCCGGTATGGCACAGTTCAGGGATTCTTCCGTCGATCAGCACAGAGGTGTCCACAAGAAAGGGAAGCGGCTGGGACTCCTGCGAGCGTCTGCTGGCTTTGCGGATCTTGCGCCGGGTGACATGCCCGCCGCTGTGGCGGAAGATCCGCTGCAGCATCTGCATGAGCTCTTCATACCGGGAGCGTCCCACCATGTAGCCCAGGGCGGAAAAGCAGACCAGCATGATGCTGGAAAAGGCCATGGTGAACATGGATGAACCCATGAAATGCAGTGTGGGCGTGATCAGCGCGGCCACGCACTGGCCGAGGATCATGCAAAGTGTGGCGGAGAGCAGCTGCGGCAGGGGAAGAGTTTCAATCCGCCGGTACAGGCCGCTGCCCAGGTTCATGAGCCCGTCCGCCATGCGCAGGGAGAACAGGAAAAAGATCAGGGCAAAAATGGTGACGCACAGCATATAGATCAGAAGCACGCCGGACGGATTCATATCGAGGTCCGGGTTGCTGGTGCGCCCCACCCAGATGGCGGTGGCAGCCAGGGCTGCGCCGATTCCGGCGCCCAGGATGACGAAGAGAACGCGCAAAAGCTTGCGAATGGAATCCAGTTTCAAAGGACAAAGCGCCTCCTTGCGCAGAGGTTGGTCAGAAGGTGACGGCCAGGGCCTGCATGACGGTATCCACCCCGATGAGCTTCATGCCCTCCGGAGCCGTGATGCGCTTCAGGTTTTCCCGGGGAAGGACCACAGTGGTAAAGCCCAGACGCTTGCATTCGGACAGGCGGCGGTCGCACTGGGGAACCGCGCGTACTTCCCCGGCCAGTCCGACCTCGCCGAACACAGCGGTTTCCGGGGATACCGGCGCGTCCTTCAGCGAGGACGCCACGGCGATGCACAGGGCAAGATCGGCGGCGGGCTCGGAAAGCTCCAGGCCGCCGGCTACGTTGATATACACGTCCTGGTTATAGGTTTTCATGCCGGTGCGCTTTTCCAGCACCGCGAGAAGCAGCATGATCCTGCCGGTGTCCGCGCCGTTGACCGTGCGGCGGGGCGTGGTATAGAAGCTCTGGGTGGCCAGGGCCTGGACATCGCACAATAATGGACGTGAGCCTTCCAGTCCGCAGAAGACCACGGAACCGCTGGCGCCCTTTGCGCGGTGGGAGAGCAGCTGCTCACTGGGATTGGGCACGGTCTGCATGCCCTGCCCGGTCATCTGGAAAACGCCGAGCTCGTTCACGGAACCGAAGCGGTTCTTCACGGCGCGCAGCAGGCGGTACTGATGCTGATTGTCGCCCTCAAAATACAGGACCACGTCCACCATGTGCTCCAGCATTCTGGGACCGGCGATGGCGCCTTCCTTGGTCACATGTCCCACCAGGAACACGGAGGTGCCGCTTTCCTTGGCCATGCGCATGAGCATGGACGTGCACTCGCGGATCTGGGACACGGATCCCGGCGCGGATGCCATTTCCGGACGATACATGGTCTGGACGGAGTCCACCACCATGACATCGGGACTGAGCTCCTGCATGCGGGTTTCCACCTGATCCAGGGCGTTTTCGGCCAGGATATAGAGATTGGGCACATCAATGCCCAGTCGCGCGGCGCGCAGCTTGATCTGTCTTGCGCTTTCCTCGCCGCTCACATACAGCACCTTGCGGCCGCTTCTGCACAGATTGGCGCAGACCTGGATCAGCAGGGTGGATTTGCCGATGCCCGGATCACCGCCGAGCAGGATCAGGCCGCCCTCCACAATGCCGCCGCCGAGAACGCGGTCCAGCTCGTCTATGCCGGAGGAGGTGCGGATGGTCTGGTCTTCGGGAATATCCTTGAGCAGCATGGGCGCGCTTCCGGTGCCGGGACGCTGCTTGAGGGGCTTGGCGGGTGCCTTGTCCTGGGAAGCGGCCACCGCTTCCTCCATGGTGTTCCAGGAACCGCAGGACGGACAGCGGCCGGCCCATTTGGGGGATTCATAGCCGCAGGCAGTGCACGCATAAACAACACGGGAACGGGATGCCATAGTCTGCCTCCTTACGCCGGGAAAAGAATCCTTTGCATTATATCGGTTTTTCCCAAAAAGGGAAATAGGCTGTGTTTGACAGGCTCTGACAGCGCCGATATAATGAAATGTGCTCCGGGCGGGGCCCGGACAGGAAAACTTACAGACAGAAACCGGAGGGTGGATATGTCCCGGGTTTTTTTACGAGTTGCTGCCATACTGATTCTGATTGCCTTTACGGCATTTCTTGTGCCGTCATCCATGCCGAGTGCGGAAGCCGAGGACTATGAGGTGCCCGCTTACGTGCCGGTGGAGCTGGAAGCGGAGAGCGTGGAACCGCTGCCGATGGGGGACAAGGCACCCTATGCGCCGCTGGAATCGGGCTACCTGCCGGATGAGGCCGGGTATGTGGATCCCACGATCTCCGTGCGGATTGAAAAAATGCGCGCCTATGAAACGGATATCCGCCTGGTCTGGGTGCAGATCGCGGATCCCAGCCAGCTGAGAACGGAGCTGAACAAGCCGTATCCTTCCAAGTCCACGGCCTATGCTGAGCTCATCGCCAAGCGTGTCAGAGCCGTGGTTGCCATTAACGGCGACTACTTCATTGACCGCAAGGAAGGCGTTATTGTCCGCAACGGAGAAGTGCTGCGCACCAACTATTATACAGGGTTCGATGCCCTGGTGATTGACAATGAGGGGGACTTTCATATTCTCCACGAGCCGGACGAGGCCGCCTTTGCGCCCTATGAAGGCCGGATCATGCACGCGTTCTCCTTCGGTCCCGGGCTGGTGATTGACGGCGTTCGCACCACCGAGTTCACCGCCAAGACCATGTCGCCCACCAGGCCCACCCAGCGCATGGCGCTGTGCCAGATGGATCATCTGAGCTACCTGATCGTCTGCGGCGAAGGCCCGGAACAGCGCAACAGCGAGGGCATGACCCTGGATCAGTTCTCCCGGCTGCTGGAAAAGCTGGGCGTGCAGAACGCGTATAACCTGGACGGCGGATCCTCCACCTGGCTGGTGCTGGACAACAAGAAGATCAATG
>CACYNZ010000137.1 GCA_902775835.1 uncultured Eubacteriales bacterium
GATTAAAGGATTGCGGGCAAAGACATGCTGATTGTTAATATTTCACAATAAAAGTATACATAATTTTCACATTCTTTTCAAGTATGAATATTTTTGTTAGTATTTGTGAACAAATAGTATCCCTGTCTTCACAAATTGGAAGGCAGGGATACTATCTTTTTTTCTATTTCCTCTTATTCAGTTAATCGTCAGTCAAGGAAGGCTTCGTTCATCGTCACACCGAACGCTTTTCCGACGGCGCGCAGATCATCGTCCGTAATAGTCTGGCGGACAGGCTGTCCCGTGGAAAGGATATGCATATAGATTTCCGCGCTTTTCTCGATTGTGTGCGCCAGACCGAATGCGGTGTCAAAATCCGGGCCGGAGGCAAAGAGTCCGTGGTGGGCCCAGATGGCTGCCTGATATTTTTTCATCAGCTCGCAGGTGGCCAGGGCAATTTCCGGTCCTCCCGGCACCATCCATTCCACGACGCCGACGCCTTCGGGGAAGATCACCGGGCATTCCGTCATGCTCTGCCAGAGCACGCGGCTGAAGTCTCTGTCCGTAAGCGGAAGAATGAAGGTGAGGGCGATGACGTTGACCGGATGGCAGTGATAGATCACCCGGTTTGTTCCTCCGGTCACCTCTTTTCTGACGCTGTGATTCATGAAATGCGCCGGAAATTCGGAGGTCGGACGGGCCCCGTTTTCGAGTCCCCAGACGATTCTCCAGGCATCACCGCGGTCATTGATTTCGACGATCCCGAAGGTCTCGTCGGGGAATAATGCCGTATTTCTGAAGTATCTGCCGCTGCCCGTGGTCATAAAATATTCGCAGGCCTGGTTTTCGGCGCGGCCGCCCATATCAACCCAGTCTCCGGGCGTTTTGAAATACGGCCGGCAGGCCTCCACGTCTTCCTCCGACATGCGGTAGGTCAGGTTGCCGCCGTTCCGCTCATGCCAGCCCTGTTCCCAGCCGTCCATACAGATTCTGATAAAACCCTGTACGCAGGGTACGTCGTATATTCCGCTCATATTACCTTCTCTCCTTATAAATGGATCTCTTGTTTGCTTTCCTTATATCTGCGGGCTGATTCCCGTGCATTTTACTTTGCAGCCGGATCAAAGCGCCGGATCTCAAACGATTTCCCGACACATTCTCTCGCACTTTTCAGATCCGCGAAAAGCCCGTCCGCACGCATCTGCACGATGAGGTTTCCCACCGCCGTCGCCTCCGACGGCCCGGCAAACACGGTTCTTCCGGACATATCCGCCGTCACCTGGTTCAGATAGTCCGCGTTGGAACCGCCGCCGATGACATGGATTTCGGAGTATTGTCTGCCCGTCCCGGCCTCCAGCTGGTCCGCCGTGTCGGCGTAGCATTTTCCAAGGCTGTTGTAGATCACGGCAGCCGTCTCCCACAGATTTTCCGGCTCCTGCTGTCCGCTCTCACGGCACGCCAGGCGGATTTCCTCCGTCATGCTCACAGGCGTCATGAAGCGGGCGTCATTGCAGTCGACGATGGAAGTGATCGTCTGTTCCGAAGCGCGGCTGCACATCTCGGCGTAGGAACAGTCTTCCGCCGTCTCTCTGCGCACGGACTGGATCATCCACAGTCCCATGATGTTTTTCAGATAGCGGAAGCGGAAGTCGACGCCGCCCTCGTTGGTCAGGTTATAGGTTCTGCTCTCTTCCGAGCAGTTTGCAGTCTTCAGTTCTGTCCCCATAAGAGACCAGGTGCCCGAGCTGATATAGAGCACGTCATCTCCCACAGCCGGAACTGCGGCCACCGCGCTGCCCGTATCGTGGGTCGCCGGCAGCACGACGCGGCAGTCGAATCCTGCTTTTGCCCTGATCTCATCGGTAAAACGGCCCACTTCGGTACCCGGCATGGAAATGCTGCCGAAAATCCCTCGCGGCAGGCCCAGCAGGTCGATGAGTTCGCAGTCCCAGTCCTTTGTGAGCGGACTGACAAGCTGTGTCGTGGTCGCGTTCGTGTATTCCGTGCATTTCCTGCCTGTCAGACGGTAATGGAAGTAGTCCGGCAGCAGGAGCAGAGCCCGGGCCTTCTCCAGAATCTCCGGCTCTTTTTCCTTTGTTGCCGTCAGCTGATAGATCGTGTTGAAGGGCTGTTTCTGGATGCCCGTGCGGGCATAGAGTGCCTGCGCGGAGATCTTCCGTTCCACAATGCGGTCCATACCGGACGTCCGCGCGTCGCGGTATCCGTACACCGGTCCGGCGGGATTCCCGTTTTCGTCCAGAAGCGCATAATCCACGCCCCAGGTATCGATGCCCATGCTCTCCGGGATCTTGCCGAGCTCGCCGCATCGCCGGATTCCTTTCAGGATTTCGCCGAAGAGTTTCTCCGTATCCCAGACGAGGGTGCCGTCCCGCTCTTCCATCCCGTTCGGAAACCGGTAGACTTCTTCCGTCTTCAGAATGCCGTCCTCGAGCCATCCCAGGATATGGCGGCCACTGGAGGCGCCGATATCGACGGCAAGGTAGTATTTCCTGTCCATACTGTCCCCTTATGTAAAATCAGTGAGATAGTCGCGGTTGTTTTCGATCAGTTCCTTTGTCATGGCGCGGATCTGCTCCAGCGTGCACTGTGCTGCCGTAAACGGATCCAGCTGAATGCTCTGGTAGATCCACTCGAGTTTTTTCTCATTTGCCGCTTTTGCCTGCAGCTTCTGGACGGAGATATTGCTCATGTTGAGGCCCAGCGGTCCCTCCGGAAGCGGTCCCACATAGCAGGGATGGATACCTTCCGAATCGCAGTAGCAGGGAACCTCCACGCAGCAGTCGTTGGGCATGTTGGTAATCAAGCCCGTGTTCATCACGTTCAGGTTGGCCCGGAAGGGAATGCCGGTCTCGATGCCCCGGATCACCTTCGGCGCGTACTCATGCGTGATTTCAAACGGGATGTTCTCTCCGCTCTCAATCATCTTGACGAGCTCGTCGTAGTAGTCGTCGTTTGCAAGTTCGTGGGCCAGCCACCAGCGGTCTTCGACGCGGTATTTTCGTATTTCCTCTTCATTTTTGCGGAAATACGGCGTGTATTCCGACATATGATAGGGAGATTCCGAGTTGAAGTAGCCGAAGTTCTGCATGATGGTCATACGGACGGCATCCGAGAAATGATATTTCATCTTCGGATCGTCGTTGATCCAGTGGTATCCGTGCTCACGCTCGGAGACTTCGTGCATTTTTTCCATAGTGTCCACCGCTGCCTTGAACTGCGGATAGGCGTCCTTGCCGTCCACTTTCAGCTGCAGATACCAGGCCATGTGGTTGATGCCCGCCGCCCAGTAGGTCAGACGGTCGTAGTCCACGCCCAGGTAATCGGCGATCTGCTCCGCGGTTCCCTGCACGGAATGGCAGAAACCGAAGATCTTGATATCCGAGACCTGGTTGAGGGCCAGGCAGAGGCCCGCCATCGGATTTGTATAATTGAAGTAATAGGCATCCGGGCAGAGCTCCTTCATGTCTTCAAGCGTTGCCCGCATGGCCGGATAGGCTCTCAGCATGCGGAAGATGCCTCCGGGGCCGATGATGTCTCCCACCACCTGCCTGACGCCGTATTTGTCGGCAATCTCCAGGTCTCTCTGGTAGATCTCCGGTCCGCCGACGCCGATTGCATTAATCACATAATCCGCGCCAGGCAGCACATCCCGTCTCTCCGTCGAGGACACGACGCGGATCTCCCGGCCTTCCTGTTTAACCATGCGGCAGATCACCTGCTCCATGATCCGAAGCTTTTCTTCATTTATATCGACAAGCGCAATTTCTTCCAGCGGAACGTCCTTGAGAAGGATCAGGTCTCCCAGAAGATTTTTTGCAAAAATGGCGCTGCCCGCACCGATCACGACTACTTTTGCCACTTTATTGTTCTCCTTTCCGCACATATGTGCCGCTGATTGAATTATACCCGTATCGGGGCCCCCGTGAAAGTACCGTCATGTCAAAAAACGGACGTTATTTTCACATTTTTCGGCTTATTTTTCTATTTACCAACCGCTGCAATCCCCGTATAATAGCGCTTAATTGCGCATCTTTGGTTTTCTTTTTTTGGAGCAGATCTTATATGTATCAGGAAGCTTTTGACTGGAAATCGTTTTTGAGAAAAGTCGCGGTAATCGCCATACCGGTCGCGCTGCAGAATCTTCTGACAACCACCGGATCGATGGTCGACACCATGATGATCGCCTCGCTCGGACAGACGGAAGTCGGAGCCGTGGGCTTGTGCGCCCAGTTTTCTTCGCTTATGTTCAGCTGCTACTGGGGTTTTGTGGGCGGCGGCATGCTCTTTATGTCCCAGTTCTGGGGCGCCGGCGATGACGACGGCATTAACCGCTCTTATGGTCTGACTGCGTGCTGCATTATGGCCGTAGGCATTCTGTTCTGTATTCTTGCAACCGTTTTTCCGGAAACGGTCATGCGGCTGTATACGGACAAGGAGCCCTTTCAGCTACTGGGTATACAATACCTGCGCATCAGCGGTTTTGCATACCCGTTACAGGTGCTGGCCATGGCCATGTCTGCACTGTTGCGGTCAACTGAACGTGTCAGGATACCACTCTTTGGTGCAGCCTGTTCAGTGGTTACAAACTGTCTGCTCAATTATTGTCTGATTTATGGGCATCTGGGGTTTCCTAAAATGGGAATCCAGGGTGCGGCTCTTGCGACTGTGTTATCTGCACTGGTCAATGTACTGGTGATACTGCTTCTGGCATGGCGGCATGGCGACCGGCGCCTGTTTGCGGTCCGGCAACAATTCAGCTGGAACCGTGTGTTCGTGAAAAACTATTTTATGAAGTGCTTTCCGATTCTCTGTAATGAAGTACTGATCGGCGTGGGCAACATGCTGATCAATCTGGTGCTGGGAAGACAGAGCGGTGAGGCAATTGCGGCGCTGGCGGTTGTCCGAACACTGGAAGGTCTGGTGATCGGATTTTTTGCTGGCTTTTCAAATGCGGCGTCTGTTCTGGTGGGTAAGGAGGTCGGAGCGGGCCATCTGAAGTCAGCATATGATCGGGCCTGGCGGATTGTATACCTGTGCATGTCAGTCATTGCCGCGCTTGTCCTGTGTCTTTATGGAATCCGTTCGCCAGTTCTGCATGCGCTGGGACTGGCCGGAGAATCATATCAGCTCGGTAGTCGCATGCTGTTGATTTATGCATTGGCAGCGGTGATCCGCATGGGCAACTGGACACAGAATGATACGTATCGCTCTGCAGGGGATGCGACATTTGGTACGGTTCTTGAGATCGTATTCATGTTTGCGATGGTGCTTCCCTGCGTTTTTGTCAGCGGTATGATCATGCACGCTGAGTTTCCGTGGGTTTTTGCATGTTGCTATGTGGACGAAATTGTGCGCTTTGTGCTGATGCAGAAACATATGTACTCAGCACGCTGGATTCGTCCGGTGACTCAGGAGGGCCAGGACGCACTGGACGCTTTCCTGATAGAGAGAGGTGTGAAGCGTGCGTGAAATGACGCCGGCTGAACAGATAGAGCGAAGCCTGAACAAGCGCTTTCGGAAAACGTTATGGAATCCGTTTATTGCAGCAATCAAACGCTATGAACTTATAGCGCCCGGGGACCGGATTGCGGTATGTATTTCCGGGGGCAAGGATTCTATGCTTATGGCAAAACTGCTTCAGATGCTTCAGAAACATTCCGAGTTTCCGTTTGAAGTCAGGTACCTGTGCATGGATCCTGGTTATACATCCGAGATTCGATCGAGTATAGTCCGGAATGCGGAAATCATGGGTGTGCCACTGAACATTTTTGAGAGCGATGTGTTTGAGGCTGTGAAACAGGCGGATACCCATCCGTGCTTTCTATGCGCACGTATGCGCAGGGGCTGTCTGTACCGGCATGCACAGGAAGAAGGCTGCAATAAGATTGCACTGGGACATCACCTGAATGATGTGATAGAGACAACACTTATGAGTATGCTGTATGGTGCACAGATCCAGGGTATGCTTCCGCGGGTACGCAGCCGGAACTTTGAAGGGATGGAGCTGATCAGGCCGCTCTATTGTGTAAAGGAACAGGATATTCTGGCTTTCTGCAGATATCATTCACTTGCCTTTATCCAGTGTGCGTGCGATGTCTCAGCAAGGAATATGGAATCCGGAAACGGATCAAAGCGCCAGGAAATAAAACAGCTGATTGCCACACTGAAGAAAACAAACCCGATAATAGAGGATAATCTGTTTGCAGCGATTCATGATGTGCGTCTGGATACATTGCTTGGCTGGAAAGCACAGGGGAAAGCCTGTGTGCAAAGCTATATGGAATCGGAATCCTGATGACTGTAAACTTGGGTTCAGCCATGGAGGAACTAAAGTATGATACAGGCAGCAGATTACGCAAACGAACTCGTTAGTGTGATTGTTCCGGTGTACAATGTGGCACCGTATCTTCCGGCATGCCTGGAAAGCATAATCCGTCAGACATACCGAAACCTGGAAGTCCTGGTCAGTGATGATGGTTCCACAGACGATTCCAGCAGGATCTGTGATGAATATCAGAAAAAAGATGCGCGGATCAAGGTCTTTCATCAGGCAAACAGCGGCCTGAGCGCAGCGAGGAATGCAGGGCTTGACCGGGCATCAGGCGCATGGTTGATATTCCTGGATTCAGATGATTTCCTGGAGCCTGAAATGGTGGAGGTTATGTTAAAGAACCAGAAAGCGCATCAGGCGGATATGGTTATCTGCGGATACAGGTCCGAACGAGAAAATCATGCTGTCAGGATCTGCAGTGCGCCGGAAGGAGAATACACCGGATATCAGGCCATGCTGAGTGCGATGAGTCGCGGTGGAATTGCGGCTTCTGTCTGGAGCAGACTTTATCCCTCGGACATGTTTCACCAGATCCGGTTTCCTGAAGGCCGGGTGTACGAGGATCTCAGTGTGCTGTTTCGGATTCTCAGCTCTTGCAGCAGAATATATGTAACCGGACAGCCATTGGTGTATTACAGATATCGGGAGGACAGTATATGTCATACTACCTCCATGAAGCATGCGCAGGACTGTCTGACAGCTTGCCGGGAGCTTGTGACATTTGCAGAGCAGCAGGTGAAGGAGGATCCGGAGAACCGACTGAAAAACAAGGCTAATGCATGTCTGATGAGACACGGAATCCAGAACTGGGTTCGTCTGGCCGGTGTGGGGGACAAGGATACGCAGAAGTACAGACAAGATCTGCGCAAGGAGATCATCCGGAGCGTGTCGAAAACCGCAGCACTGAATCTGAGGTGGAAGGTAGCTTTTGCATTGCTTGTATGTTGTCCGCCTGCCTGCCAGGCTTTATTCCGGGCGTATCACACGATAACAAACCGGGTATGGTATCGCGGTTGCAGAAACAGATTCTGAAAAACTGCCAACAGACAACACGGAAGAAAAGCAATGAAAGGTTCGGGCAGTGAATGCACGATGCCCGGGGTACCTGGAGTGAGAAAACATCAGCACGGAGACTTTACACCGGTCAGAACGTAGCTTTTCTGGTATGATGGGCATTTGGGGTGGCTGATAGCAGCACTGCCGTAAATGAGCACATTCCAGACTGCATGCCGTGGAAACCAAAGCCCCGGGGACAGGTGGTATCTGGATTCTGAATGAAACAGGCATGTATATATGATCTGCATGAGTGGTGAAGATGACTTACCTTATGTGATTGAACAATAATGAATGATTCCTAACGGGGAACAGGCCCTGAACAGCAGATATGCAGCTGGCTCCTGAGTGCAGACACTGGGAGAAACCAGCCCGGAAGGCATATCTGATGGTTCAGAGCCTGTTTTATGTGACGCGGGTCATGTATTTAGTCGGTTATTCTGATGCCGAGGCATGAGTATGATATTTCGGAAGCCGAGGGCAGTCGGTTCTGATGAAGTTGAATGCCGTGATCAGAAAAATCGATAAGGAAGATGTCTTCAAAAGGAGTTTCGGTATAACAGAAATGCAGGTACAAAGATTGCCCGCGACGTGAAGCCCGAACGTACGCAGTCTGATAAAAGCCGGGATTATGGGTATATCCGCCAGAAAGGTAAGAGGGATCGCTACGGGACAAAGTGCACGGAGTCCAGTCTGTGCTGCAGAGCGGAATCCGGCTTGGCTGACCTTCAATCATGAAATCAAGCGCATCACGGCTGACCCTGATTTCTTCCAGGTGCAAGGGATTATCCAGGAGCCGATAGTCTCCGGTCCATGTTTCGTCAGGGATCGGTTCAGAGATGTTCAGATCATGCTCTTCCCAGTATGCCGGAGAGACGTAATGTTCAGGGATGCGTGATAAGGCGGACTGACCGGAGAGCATGTCAACAGCAGGAAGCACATGGGTCCAGAGGGATTGCATGACAGCACCCATATTGGTTACTCCGCTGTTCATGGCAATGACCATATCCTGGTCCGGAAGGATGATACAGTATTGCCCAAACGCACCGTCACCCCGATAGACATTTTTCGGCTGGCACATCCAGAACTGGTAGCCATATCCGGCGCCCCAGTCACTGGTCGGATCATGTGTCCTGCTGGAGTCAGACCAGGCTGATCTGGCGTTGCGGATCCAGTCGCGTGAAAGCAGTTGCTTTCCCTGCCATGCGCCTTCCTGGAGATAGAACTGTCCAAGCCGTGCAATATCCTCAATCCGGACATTCAGTCCGAAACCACCTGCGGCAATACCGGTCGGGGATTCCTCGAACCAGATGTCAGAGCTCATGCCCAGAGGAATCAGGAGCTTTTCACGAAGATATTGCAGTAGCTTTTTCCCGGTGATTTTTTGAATGATGGCGGAGAGCATGTATGTGGCAGCCGTATTGTACAGAAAATATGTTCCAGGCTCATGCGCAATGTAGCTCTGAAGAAAGTTCTTTTCCCAGCATGGGCCATTGAGCGGGGGCTCTTTTTCATGACCGGTATTCATAGTGAGCAGGTGCCTGATTCTCAGTTTCTGCATGTTTTCACAGGGCTGAGCGGGAAGGTATTCCGGGAAATACCCGATAACAGAGTCTTCAAGCGTGCACAGGCCATCCTGAACGGCAAAGCCAAGTGCTGTGGAGGTAAAACTCTTGCTGAGAGAATAGAGCATGTGCTTATCCTGATTGTTCCAGGGTGCAAAGTGGCTTTCAGCACAGACTTGTCCATGTCTGAGAATCATCAGTGCGTGCAGATGAATTTTCTGCTTTTGCATATCCTGGATGAAGGCAAGAATTCCATCCGGTTGAATACCAACGGCTTCAGGCGGACAACGTTTCATGGGGACACCTCCGAATGACTGGAATATTGTGTGGACACGCGGGCACGATAGGATTCTGCTTCCTGTACTGTTTGAGCAAGATAACGGATTACCTGTA
>CACYNZ010000138.1 GCA_902775835.1 uncultured Eubacteriales bacterium
ACCGTGCAGACCTCGCGCTCGTCCCATATGGAGAATTCCAGGTAATCCGTCTCATCAACGCCGAAGTCCTCAGGAAACGCCAGCATATCGGTCATATTCTTCGGCATGCGCTTCAGTGCCGCCCAGGCAAAAAGGACAGCCACCAGAAGACAGCACAGGCCGTTGAGCACATTGGCAATATACAGGCCCGTCATTTTGATTGCCGGAATCAGCAGGAACGAAAAGGCGACGACAAACAGGGCACCATTGAGTATGGGCATGACCGTGGCAAACAGCTTTTTCTGCATGGTCTGCGCATAGCAGGAAAAAGCCTGATTCATCACGGAGAACGGCATGCAGAACGGCAGGATCCGCAGTCCCATCACCGTCATCCCGTAAACCGGATCAGCCGGATCCCGGAAAAACAGACGCGTCAGCGGCTCCGCAAGCAGACAGATGAGTGCTGCCACACAGAGGATAAACGGCAGAGCGCAGCGGCTCACCACCCGCATGATGTTCACGGTGGTCTGCCGGTCTTCCTCCCCGACGCTGAGACTGAACAGCATGCGGTCCACTGCCATCATGCCGAAGGGCAGTGACCAGAAAATCGCCATGACGGAGTTGGATGCGGCAAAGGAAGACAGTCCGACGCTGCCCACATACTGAAGAATCAGGGCATTGACAATGAGACACCGGAACGTTTCCACAAACCGGGAAAGGGAACCCGGATATCCCAGGAGCGCGATGTTTTTCGCTTCAGACCAGTCCAGACCTTTCAAAGAAAAGCTCAGCTCGGATTTTCCCTGCCAGTAATACGCGGCCATGATCAGGAAGAATGCCCAGTTGGAAAGCGCTGAGGCCAGAGCCAGGCCGAAGACGCCCATCTGGAACACCATGACGAACAGGATATCCATGATCACATTCACCGCAATGCAGGCAAGCGTTGCCGTCATGGTCCTCCGGTTCTGGTTCTCCATGGACAGGAAAGCAAACAGCTGCTGTCCGAATCAGACCCGGAATGCCGACAGCCTGCCCCAGGAAATAGGCGTTCAGCGCACTTCTCTCCGCCGCATCAGGTGCCAGTACCTGTGTCCAGTTCATGGAAGCGCCGAGAATCATCAGAACGGATGTGACACCGGAGATCAGAATGGAAAAAGCCAGATCCACACGGAACACATTCTTCAGCTCCCTGCCCTGATTCCGGCCCATATATCTACCGTACAGGACCTGGGCGCCGCTGACCAGCATCATGCTGACCGCGTAGAGAAAATGATTGAACGGCCCGAACATGCCGATGGCCGTCATGGCCGTCTTGCCAATCACATTGCTGGCACAGATGCTGTCCACAATGCCGTTCACGGCATTGATGACAATCAGCAGGAACTGATACGGAAGAAGCTGAAAATACTGCCGCCTGAGCATCCGATACCCGGCTGACATCGGTTCTGACACAGGCTTTTCCTGTACAGCCTTTCCTGATCCGTTTTCCTTTGTTCCTGACATGTCAAACGCTCCTTGTCATGGTTTCCTTTCTTCCTGCCGGCCAGGGAACTGTGCCCGGAGCTGCGTCTGCCTCAGGTTTTTGACCGTGATCTGCGCAGCATGAATTTCCTCGCCACGTTAATCCCGATCCTGAACGGAAGCGGTCTGAGCTCACGGTCAGCTTCCTTCAGCTTTTCCCGGATCGGAATGCTCTGGGGACAATGCTTTTCACACTTTCCGCACCCTATGCACTGCGTGGCAAACGGCGGTTCCCGGGTGAGCCCCACACTCTGGGCAAACTCGAATCTGCCTTCCCACTTTGAATCCGTGTACATGGCATTGTAGCACCGGAAGATGCCGGGGATGTCCACACCCTGAGGACAGGGCATGCAGTAGCGGCATCCGGTACAGCCCACTTTTTCCTTCTCACGGATAATCTTTTTGACCTGCTCAAGGGCAGCACAGTCACCGTCCCCAAGATTCCCGGCGCCCGCCCCGGAGGCGATCCTGCAGTTTTCCTCCACCATGTCCAGCGAATTCATGCCGGAAAGCACCACTGTCACTTCCGGCTGATTGTACAGCCAGCGGAAGCCCCATTCGGCAGGGCTCCAGTCCGGATGCGCCTGGCGCATGGCTGTTTCGGCCTGTTCCGGCACTTTGGCCAGCTTTCCGCCGCGGAGCGGTTCCATGATGATCACCGGAATTCCCTTTTCTGCCGCGGCGTGCAGGCCGCGTACGCCGGCCTGGGACACTTCATCGATATAGTTGTACTGAATCTGGCAGAAGTCCCAGTCATACGCGTTCAGAATTTTCAGGAAATTGTCTGTATTTCCATGATAGGAAAACCCGATATTCCGTATCTGTCCCCGTTCCTTTTTCTCCCGGATCCATTCCAGAATGCCGATCTTCTGCAGTTTTTCACACTGCACAATGTCCGTCAGATGATGCATCAGGTAATAATCCACGTATCCGGTGCGAAGCCTGGAAAGCTCCTCGTCAAAATAGCGGTCAATGGCTGCGCGGCTGGAAATCAGGTACTGGGGAAGCTTGGTGGCGATGTGGATCTTTTCACGCATGTGGTTGCGCTCGAAAATCTCTCCGATCGTCGCTTCACTGTCATCGTAGACATATGCGGTATCAAAATAATTTACGCCAAGCTCATAGGCCCTGAGGATTTCTTTTTCCGCTTTTTCCAGATCCGTCTTCCGGCCCTTGCGGGTAAAACGCATGCACCCGAATCCCAGCATGGAAAGCTCATTCCCATTGCGGTCTGTTCTGTACAGCATGGCCATACTTCCTTTCCTTTTGCTGAAAAGAAGTGTAATCATTAGCTTTCCAAACGTCAATGGCGCATGTGCTTATATTGGCTAAACAATTTCATTGCATACCGTCTTCATTCTTCAGTTCTCCAGACCATACAGGTCTGTGCCGTACTCCAGATAGTAATCAAAGCGTTCCGCGACAAACGTCATGGAATACGCCAGGCGTTTCCTGCATTCCTCCTTAAGCGGAGCAGGCACGCCCCAGAAAGCTTCCGCCATGCTGCCCGTAATGCAGGTGAGCGTATCACAGTCTCCGCCGAGGGATACGGCATTACGGACCGCATCCTCAAAATCCGTCCCTTCCAGAAAAGCGGTCACAGCTTCCGGCACCGTATGTGCACAGTCCGGGAAATACCTGTACTCCGGGCGGATTTCGTCACAGGTGCGGCTCAGATTATATCCGAATTCCCGGGTGATATAGTCTCGTATTTCATCCTTGCCGCTTCCCGTGCGCGCCAGATAGATGGCACTGGCCACGGCTTCCGCGCCGCGGATGCCCTCCGGATGGTTATGGGTGACTTCCGCCGTCAGCACGGCGGCGTGACGCGTCTCCTCCAGTGTCTTATACAGCCATCCCGCCGAAGACACACGCATGGCAGAACCGTTTCCATAGCTTCCGTACGGCTTTGGATGCATCTTTTTCAGCCATTTCCAGAAGGCCGTGCCATACCCGGCATCCGGAAACCTTCTGCCCCATTTCTTCATGGACTGCACCAGCGCCGAACAGATTTCCTCATCCGTTCCGCCCATGCTTTCCATCAGGGCATCTGCCACCGCTATGGTCATGACCGTATCGTCCGTATACGTGGATTCCTTTATGAAAAGCGGAAAATCCTTGGTCTTTTTCCCGCCGCCAAACTCATACGGCGAACCGATGATATCACCGAGTATGGCTCCATACATATTCGCATGCCCTCCTTTGCTGCATGACATCCGTATCTTTCCTGTCTTCTCCCGTCTTTTCACACACTGCGTGAAATATCCGGAATGCAAAAAGTGAACCGCCTGCCCGAAGAAGTTTTCTCCCGGCATCCGGCCCACTTGCTCTGTCTCCTGGGAACGATTCAGTCCGGCTGCTGCCCGTCATGCGCCTTCCACATGCACGCTCCGAGCGACATGTCGGAAAACACAGCTGTAAATGACGAGTCTTCCGGCGAGCAGGCATACACCCCGAAGCGTATGCTTCCGCCGCCCTCCAGCATGTGGCAGATCCGCATCTGCTTCCACTTCTTTCCGTCATCCGAGCATTCAATGCAGTAGTCGTCCTCACGCCGGCTCAGACGGTACCACATGCTTTTCAGTCCGGCGGGCACCTCCGTGGTCGCCCAGTCTGAATACCCATGATTGGTCACCACGCTGCCCAGATGCTGAAACGTTTCGTTCTCATACTCGACAGAGCCCTTCAGCCAGTTTTCACTGTCAAGATACATGACAATCCCGCACTGATCAAACCGGTGATGACTTTCCTCGAAGGAGGTTTTCACCACAAAGCTGAAATACCGCTCATCGGTCTCCATCTGAAACACCGGTGCATTGTCATTCCTGAAATGGTAATACGTTCTCTGCCACAGGTCCGTATGCGGCCGCGTGGTAATCCGGATTTCCTGGTCCCCTGCCTCAAATGCTTCCGGTTCCCTGGTCCAGTGAAACAAAGACAGATCCATCCGTTTCTCCTTCCTTCCGCATCCCGGCCCACGCCGGCAGGGACAGCTTTGATCCACTGTCCGCTTATGATGTTTCCTTTTCCGGTTCAGGATCAGGAAAGATCGATATTCCCGGTGGGAATCCAGCTGCGGAACACAGCATTGTTATAGTAGCATTCCACCTGATAATACCCGTTCTCTGCCGAGATCACCGCCACCTGGGTCCCACGTCCCATGGTCCGGTCGGAATAGGTGGCATAGTTTGTCCCGGGCCCATACTTGGGATTTACAGCTGTGTTCAGGGTACCATATCCGATGAACCGGGTCAAATCCTCCTCAGGAATCCGCGCCAGATCCGCCTGGCTCAGGCTCAGGCGTTTGACCCCGGTATATGCACGGCGCAATGCGCCGCCATAGGCGAATTCCACCTGTGCCCACTGTACGCCGCCATTGTCAAAAGCCCTGGAAATCACCCGGACATACGTGCCCCGCATTTTATACGATCCGCAGCCCGTATAGGTGGTGGAAGGGCCGCTGCGCGTAGCCAGATCTTCGATCAGGACCGCCTGCATTCCGTACCCCGAATAGGAAGAAGCCGGTGACTGGGCTCCGCCGCCGGGCACAGTCCAGCTCCCCGCCAGCGCGCACGAATTTCCCAGACACATCATAAGGGCTGCAAACAGGCACATCATTTTTCTCATCATACAGGAACACTCCCATCTCCATATTATTCAGCATGCAGGTCTGCTTTATCGCATCTTCCACTGCTTTCATGAATATACGACACCAAGGAGAAGAAAAAGTTCCTGAAAAAACCGGTTTTCTCCAGAAAAAATTTTCTTTCGTGATTTCTCCTGCGAAATCTGTGCATCAGAAAAGCCGTACAGAGCGCACGGCCTTCCCATAGAATCCTGATTCGAGGGGGATGACGGACACGGGTTCTTCCTTCGCGCATGATCAGGAAGCGTTCCTGTCATGCAAGGCGCATCAGACTCTGCAGATACGCAGAGTAATGCACTGCCGGAAGCGTATTATTCGGCAGGCTCCACCTTGTCCAGATACAGGGCAATGGGGGTCCCATTCAGATTAATGCTCATAAGGAGCTTGCCCTGATCCGTGCTTTCAAGCATCCGGATCACAGGATCACCGCCGTTATCGCCGGGCCGGCTCATCACAAGCTTGCCCTCCTGAAGCTCGGTGGTGAATTCCTTGCAGTTTTCCATGTCCTCAAGGCTTGCCGCGACAGAAGCCTTGCCCGCTTCAATGACCGCAGCCATATTGAAAATAGCGAACTTTTCCGGCACCGCATTCATCGGCAGCAGTGCACCATTCATGCCGATGGTGCTCACGACCCATGTGCCGAAGAAGTCTTCCTCGCTCTCGGCAGCCACAGCCTGAGGGATCACGACAGCCGCTTCCTCACGGCCGAACGTGAGCAGCGTGCCATCGAGAAGCGTGGTCTTCAGTGTGCCGTCGCTCACCTCAAAATTCTCATCTTCACCGTCCATGGTGAGCGTAAGCGTGCTTCCGTCGAGCTTCCAGGAAGCTTCCTTGTCGCCGGCAGGCTGGGAAACCACGCCGGTGCCGTCTTCATTCAGAGTAATGGTCATGCTCATGCCGATAGCTGCGGGATTGAGCCCGGCCGCCTCCACAAGATACCAGATACCGGTTACCGTCTCTTCAGCCATGGCGGGAACAAGCATGCAGACCATCAAAACGGCCATAATAATAGAAACCAGTTTTTTCATCGTTGGATATTCTCCTTTCGTGGTTGCAAACAGGCAAACATCTGTTTTCCCGTCTTCACCCTCCTCCGAAGATATCATTCTCAAAGAGGACACCCTTGGCAACTCTTTCTTTGGAAGATCAGGGTGATCTGTACATATTCCAGACAGACCTGGGCAGTATGCACGCTTATCTGAAACCGGTTTCAGAATCATGCGCACGCCACGCTTCCATGTTTCTGCATGGAAAGCAGGAACAGCCCCGCTGTCCGGCGAACCCATCGGACAGTTTTTCCAGTCATTTCCCGTCCATTTTCCCGTCGCGAAAGGAGAAGCCATGAAAACAGGCATCCAGATTTCCAGCCTGAAGCCGCTGCTGACCAGTGCGTCCCAGGTGCATCAGGCCTTTGAAAAAATATCCGCCATGGGCTGCCGTTACGTACAGCTCCAGTGGATTGATCCCTCCGTGCCTATGGAGGTCATCGCACAGGCTCTGCAGGACACCGGGCTTGTCTCCGTATCCGTTCAGGAAATCTATGATACGTTCCTGCAGAACCCGGACTATTATCTGCGTCTCAATCAGCTCACGGGCGGAACATGGCTCTGCATCAGCCGCGTTCCCGCGCGCCTGCGCTCACGTCAGGGACTGGCGGAGTTTGTGGAAACATTCCGCCGTCTTGAGGACACGCTTCATGCCCCGGGCCAGAAACTCTGCTTTCATCCCGTCGCGTCCGATCTCACACCCGTGGACGGACTGATCCCGGCAGACTATCTGCTGGAAAAGATGCCGGAGCTCACACTCTGCGCGGACCTTTATCACGTAAGCCGCAGCGGATACAGTGTGCCGGAATGGCTCCGCGAAAGAAAAAGGCGCATCTGCATGGTGCATTTCAAGGATGGTCTGGGCAGCCGGCTGGTCCCCGCCGGTCAGGGGGATATCGACTGGACCGGCGCGGTTCAGGCCAGCGCGGACGCAGGCGCGCACTACGCATTCGTGGAACAGGAAACCTGGGACCGGGATCCCTTTGACTGCCTGCAGGAAGCCCTGTCCTGGCTGAACTGCCAGGTCCGGTAAGCGCCGCAGGCCATATTCAGTCCATATTGCCTGTTTCCCGGAACGCGCGCCACACATTCTCGAAGAAATCATCCTCCCGGGGGATTGGGTGCACTTCCCGCCAGCGGAAGCGGCATTCGCTGCCGTCCAGGCGCACTTCCTGAATCATGCCCGCCAGCTCTCCCCTGTCCAGCTGAAAACGCAGCGTGTCAGGGAAATTCCCTGCCGGCTTTTCACCCGCCGTGTCCGTGTACAACGCACTGCCGCGGCTTTTTCCGCCCCTGCCGATATAGTCCAGCATGGCGGACAGATACACCTGCTGGCACACAAGCATGTCCTCCAGCCGGAACAGCAGCCCCAGATCCTCCGGCACGGAGACATGCACGTTTTCCGAAAAATGCGACCGCAGATGCATCACGCGCTCCAGCTGCGCCTGAATGGCCGCCCGGTCCCGTATGGGCCCTGCCGCCCGGCTCATCTGCCGGCGCATGTCCGTCCAGCAGGCCTTCAGCGTGTCCGCTCCCCCGTTCAGCGCGCTGCCCGCGATGGCTTCCGCCTCCGCCGCCGCGTTCTTCAGCAGGTCTTCAAACTTCCTTTCGTCCGGGGCGTTCCGGCCGAAGGCCGCAATATGCTCCGCCGCCCGGAGCGAACCCACCTGTCCCGCATTGAGTGCACTGCCGCCGGGACGATATACGCCGTGCGTCCCGGCCGCCTCACCGGCCGCATAGAGTCCTTCCAGGCTGGTCCTCCACCATCTGTCCACGGCAAGCCCGCCGTTATTGTGCTGTGCACACAGCGCAATCTCCAGCATCTGCCGGGACAGGTCCACCCCATGCTCGCGGTAGAATTCAACAGCCGGCGCGTTCATCCGCTTGAGACGCTCCAGAGGCGTTCCGCCGCAGGCACCGGCGCGCTCCAGATACTCCCTGGCCTCCGGTGACAGCCGGTCCGCTTCCAGGGCCCCGCCTCCGGGGTTCCGGCGGAAATCCAGGAATACCCGGCGGCCTTTTTCCTGTTCCAAAAACACCAGAAGATCGATCACCGAGCTGCCGCTGCCTGCCTTCCGGACATCAAACGGCCACTGGTAGCCTTTCAGGAAAACACGGCTCAGCATGTCTCCCGGGTCCGTCAGAGTGTCCCCGAGGAATTCCCGGGCATCCCCTCCGTTCGGGTCCGTGGAAACAAATCTCGGCAGGGCCTGCATGTATGTGCCCGAAACATTCCATCTGGGCTGGACGGAGGCCAGTCCATACTGCCATTCCGTGAGATTCCTGCCCTCCGCCCCGGCGCGCAGGGCAGCCCCGGTTCCGCCGTAATGCAGATGCGGATACACGCTGTTTGCATACATGCCCGCGGGTCCACCCACGGCATAGACAATATTGGTGCAGCAGCAGCCCACAAACCGCTTTTCCGGATCCTCCGGGTGGTCCAGGTCCAGGCAGAGAAGGCCGAATACGCGGCTGCCGTCGCTGAGCACACGGATCACCTGCAGCCGGTCCAGGATCTCAATCCCCTTTTCGCGGACGGAACGCTCCAGCGCTTCCGTCATGCACCGGCTTGTATACGGGCCCACACTGGTGGCACGCCTGCGCGGATCATGGTCCGTCCTGTATCCCGCATATTCGCCGTACCGGTTGCACGGAAAGGGCACGCCCAGCTCCACCAGATGCATGAAGCAGCGGGTGGACATGGCCGCCTCGCACAGGGCCAGATCACCGTCCATGGCCTGTCCGTCAAACAGTGACTGTGCCAGCTCCTGTACGCTGTCGCCCTCGCCGCCGGCAAGCGTCAGCTTGTAATACGTCTGCTTGTCGCTGCCGGTATTCCGGCTCGTGCCCGTATGGACGCCTTCCGTGACAACGGCCAGATCCTTCTTCCCGAACGACCACAGCCGGTCCGCCGCGTTCAGGCCTGCCGCTCCCGTGCCCACGATCAGGGTATTGCGCCGAATGATCCGCATGCTTCTTCCTCCCGGTCCTTACAGACGCCGGATATGGAACCCGCCGTCCACGTCGATATAATCACCTGTCGAATACAGGAAATCGTCCCCGGCAAGCGCTGACACGGCGCCGGCCACGTCCTCCGGCGTCCCCCAGCGCGCAATCGGGAACACGCCCTGTTCAA
>CACYNZ010000139.1 GCA_902775835.1 uncultured Eubacteriales bacterium
AGCCGCTTCTGCCGCCAGTACGCCGTGCTCTGCGGCGAGTGCGCGGGCGAAATGCCGGTTGGCATCGAAACCCTGGGGAACGGGGACGTACCCTACTGGCCCCAGAACAATAATGCCACTTTCCGTGAAGTCTGGGGCGCATCCGCCTGCCGCATGCTTCTGGTATGCGCCGATACCCTGGCCTGAGCCCTGCCCAATACACGACATGAACCGGAGGGATGAACCATGCAGTCAGTCCTGCGCCCGTCCTATATCGGCATGGACTTCGGCGGCACCAAGCTGCTCCTGGGCGAGATGGACCCGGAGGGGAATTTCCTGCGCACCCGCAGAGTGCCCACCGGACCCATGGACCAGGAAAGCGCCTGCCGCCTGATGGAAGACGCGCTTCAGGCATTTCTGGCGGAACCCACGCCCGGATTCTCGCCCTGTGCTGTCGGCATCGGGCTTGCCGGGCATGTGGACGGGAAAACCGGAAAGTGGCTGGATACCGACCGGGACCGGAATCAGGTGATTCCCCTGGCCCGCCGGATCCAGGCATGTTCCGGGCTTCCCTGCCGTGTGGACAATGATGTGAAAAGCGCAGCCCGTGCAGAGCTGCGCTTCGGATACGGCCGGACCACGGATCATTTTGTATACATCAATGTGGGAACCGGCATTGCCGCCGGCGTCATCACCGGCGGACGCATGGTCCGCGGCAGTCACGCCAATGCCGGGGAAGTGGGGCACACTTCCTCCGGGCTCTGCCTCGGCATTCCCTGCATCTGCGGGCGGACAGACTGCGTGGAGCTGATCGCGTCCGGCTCCGGACTCGACAGGTGTGCCCGGCTTCTGAAGGACAGGTATCCGGACAGCGTGCTGCGCATTCCCCAGGACAGCGCGGTATCCGCCGCGGACATTTTTGCCCTGTACGGCACGGACAGCCTGTGCACCGCTCTGACCGACAACGCGGCCCGGGCGCTCGCCAATCTGATCATGAACATGGTGCGCTTTTCCGATCCGGACACCATTGTGCTCGGCGGCGGCATCGTGGCGGACGGATTCCTTCTGAAGCAGACAGAGCAGTACCTGAGCCCGCATACCATGCGCTACGTGACCGGCGGCATGCATCTGACCGAGCTCGACGCCCGTCTGATCGGACTCACCGGTGCCTGCGCAAACGCCATGGAAGCAGCACAGGTGGACAGAACATAACACAACCGACACCGCGGAAAGGATGACAACCCATGAAAATCACCATTGCCCCCACCGAGCATGATTTTGACGTGATCGCCGCATGGCGGATCATCGGACAGATGCTGGAAAAGCCGGATGCGGTCATCGGACTGAGCACCGGCCAGACCACGAAGAACATGCATGCCATTGTGTCGGACATTTACAGGCAGTATCCCTTTGACACCAGCCGTGTCACGCTCTTCAACGTGGATGAGCTGACCAATCTGCCCCGTTCCTACGCGGGCTGCTGCTATACCATGATCCGGGAGCAGATTGCCGATGCGCTGCAGATACCCGATGACCGGTTCATCATGCCCGCCACCATGTCCGACGATTATCCCGGCGAATGCCGGCGTTTCCAGGAAGCGATCGAGGCCAGAGGCGGCATTGACCTGCAGATGCTGGGGCTTGGGTACAACGGGCATATCGGGATCAACCAGCCCGGCACGCCCTTTGGTTCGGAGACCTGGGTGTCGCCCATGGATCCCGTGTTCGAAGCCCGGGTGCGCCGGGAAACCGGCGTGGGCGATCAGTACCCTCTCAGCGGGCTGACGCTGGGTATCCGTACCATCATGCACGCAAAAAGGATCGTGCTCATCGCCAAGGGCAGTCACAAGGCCGAGGTCGTGCGGCAGATGCTGAGGGGCCCTGTAACCGAGGATTTTCCCGCTTCCGTGCTGCAGCTGCATCCCAACTGTGAGTTCCTTCTCGATGCCGAGGCCGCGGCATTTGTGAAGGATATGGCCTGAGAACAGTACGGAAAAACCAGCCCCGGACAGGCTGGTCTTTCACGTTCCCGGAGACCGGGCATATCATGCCGCAGCAGGGACTTCTCACCGATATTCATTTTCTGCGTCTGCGCCTGTGGCTGTCGCCCCATAGAATCTTCCAGATGCCCCAGATGGCCGGAACCGCAAACAGCAGGAAGGTAAAGAAGTTTTCCACGGTCGGCTCATCCCGGTATGCCCCAATGCATGCCATGATCCACGTCGCGCACAGACAAATCAGGAGAATATGTTTCAGGCCCTTCGGCTTTTTCTGCGGCACCGTTTCCGGGCTGTTCCTGTCCGGTGCCTGTTCCGGCCCGTGCTGGTAAATCTCGTAGATCACCTGTACGGTTTTTTTCTCCTCCGCGTCAGGATCATTGAACTCGGTTTTGCAGTATCTGCAGTAATATGCCCCGGCTTTCGGAAGATAATCCAGTCCTGCCCCGCAGTTCGGACACCGTTTGTCAGTCGGCATCTTCTGTCCCCTCCTCTGGCATGCCTGCGCAGTCCCCGCGCCAATTGTCGCTCTGCACGATTCAATTGTCGCCCCGGCACCTTTCACCGGACACCGGCCTCTGGTATCCTTATCTCACGGCAGGAAAGCTGCCGATTGCATATAGATAGCCTGTAAAGGAGGTTGCGCCATGCTTTATTTCTTCGTGTTCCTCGTCCTGATCTCTTCTGCCCTTCGTCCGCGCCGGTATTACCGCCGCTGCATGCGCCGCGGTTTCTGGTTCAGCCCCTTTATGGACGCCTGGGGCTGGCAGCGCCGTCCGCCCATGGGCCGCGGTTTCCACAGCATGCATCACGGACCCATGGGACCCCGTGTTCCAATGATGCATAACTTCTGGGACTTCTGACCCCGTACAGCAGCCTGCAGAACACTCTGCAGGCCTTTTTCTGTCCGAGAAAAACGGCATTTGCCCAGGTGTCTGAACACTGCAGATGCTCTTACATCCCTGATTATACCATATGTAAGCCTGCAGTTGATCTCTGGTTTTGAGCAGCCATGTTCCGGATGTTCCACAGATCAGAACTATGTTGTGCGCTTTTCCATTCCTGAAAGTACCGGTCCGCCTGTATGCTTTCATTTCAGACCATTCGTGTACATGCGCTCATCTCGGGGAAGAAGCGCCCCGGTCCCGCCGTGGACTGCGTTGAATCGTCACTTTTCTGCTCTATAATGGGATTCAGTGCGGCAGACTTATTTCATCATGCTCCGGGGATGAGAACCATTTCCAGGCAGACAGCCGGATGATTATGATACCATATTCGCAGTCTGTCGGGAAAAGCATCCTGAGTGGTTTTATCAGCCCGTCCGCCGCATGCATACTGAGCCCACTCCGGAGTTTGCAGGCAGTCTCAGCCTGATTCCCGGGGAGGAGCAGTACTTTCCGCAGCGCCATGAAATGCATTGAATGTTATTCTCTGCACCCTGCCTCACGGTCGGCCATTTCACGACAGGAGGCCTATCATGCTGAACATATGGTTTGGCAATATGGAAGATGCCATCTCTGATACATCCACTTACTTCAGGCACGTATACAGGGACCAGTGGATCACAGATCCGCTCGCGGTGGAAATAATCCGCGATGTAGATAAATCTGAGGTGATTGGCGCATATCTGATCCAGAGTCCCGTGCTCGGTCCCATTGCCCCGCTTCAGCTGTCGCACGGGGTAAAGACCCTGATCCTGATCAATAAAGTCAGGGACCAGGTATTCAATGCTTCCAAATGCAGAGACAATTGCGCCAAATGGCTGCTGAAAATCGCCATGGGCAAAAAAGTTGTGATCAATCTCCGACAGAAGAGTTCAGTACAGTTTTGAAGTGGTGCGCAGCATCACGATGGTTCAGGGAAACCGCGGCAAAGGCGTCGCGCTGATTGCGGCCAATATGCCCACAGCATGACATGCCGATACTCCCAATGAAAGAATCATTGATCTCAGAAATCTCTGTCATGTACTCCCTGCATCCTGAACATGCCGGCGCAACATTCACGGAGCCCGCGGCCCAATACACACCCGTCACATCTGTTCCCATGGCCGACAGCCTGCAGAACACTCTGCAGGCTGTTCCTGTCCGCAAACCCGCCTACTGCCATCTGCTTCCCGGCACTTGACAGTTTCGCATGCTTTCACTATCCTGAGTATGAGGTGATGCTGCATGGGCATGCGTGGAATCCACACGTCCATCAATGACATACGGAAAAAGGTTTTCTGCGAAGTTGCGCGTCTGTCCTACAATTATAATGGTGACCTTTCCGATATGGAAAACATTCCCTACCGGATTATTCCCGGCGAAGTCTCCACATACCGCGAAAGCGTATTCCTGGAGCGCGCCATTGTGAAGGAGCGCATGCGCCTTGCCATGGGCCTGCCGCTGCGCGATGTCACCGAGCACGCCCCGGTTTCCAAAGGCGCGGAAGAATGCGTGCACCCGGAAAAATACTATCAGCCTCCGCTGATCAACATCATCAAGTTTGCCTGCCATGCATGCCCGGACAATCAGGTGGTCATCACCGATCAGTGCCAGGGCTGTCTGGCTCAGCCCTGCCGTCAGGTCTGCCCCAAGGACGCCATTGAAATGAAGCACGGGCAGGCCCATATTGATCCCGCCAAGTGTGTCAAGTGCGGCAAATGCATGAGCGTATGCCAGTACGGTGTCATTCTGCGCATGGAACGGCCCTGCGCCGTGGCCTGCGGCATGAAGGCCATTCATTCAGATACGTACGGGCGTGCGGAAATCGATCAGGAAAAATGCGTAAGCTGCGGCATGTGCCTGGCCAACTGTCCCTTCGGCGCCATCGCGGACAAGGCACAGATCTTCCAGTGCATCCAGGCCCTGCGCAGTGATGTCCCGGTCTACGCGGCCATCGCGCCTGCCATTGCCGGCCAGTTCGGAAAGACCATGACGCCCGAAAAAGTGCGCGCTGCCTTCATGGCGCTGGGATTCAGGGACGTGGTGGAGGTCGCCATCGGCGCGGACCTGTGCACCATTCAGGAAGCCGAGGATTTTGTGAAGGAAGTCCCCGAAAAGCTTCCCTTCATGGGCACTTCCTGCTGCCCGGCCTGGTCCGTCATGGCCAAGCGCGAGTTCCCCCAGCACAAGGACAGCATCAGCATGGCGCTCACGCCCATGGTGCTCACCGGACGCATGATCAAGGCCCAGCATCCCGACTGCAAGGTGGCCTTTATCGGTCCCTGCGCCGCCAAGAAACTCGAGGCCAGCCGCAAGTCCGTGCGCAGTGATGTGGACTTCGTGCTCACCTTCGAGGAAGTCATGGGCATGTTCGAAGCCCGGGAAGTGGATTTCGACGCGCTGGAATCCATGCCGGTTCCCAGTGAAGCCAGTGCGGACGGCCGCGGCTTCTCCGTGGCAGGCGGCGTGGCTTCCGCCGTGGTCAACTGCATCCATGACCTGTATCCCGACCGTGAAGTGCTTGTGGAGCACGCCGAGGGCCTCAATGAATGCCGGAAAATGCTGATGCGCGCCAAGGCAGGCAAGCTCAACGGCTATCTGCTCGAGGGCATGGCCTGTCCGGGTGGATGCATCGGCGGCGCCGGAACCGTGCAGCTGATCCCCAAGGCCGCCGCGGAAGTGGAAAAGATCAAGAAAATGTCCGCCAAGTCCCACGTCACGGAAAGCGAATACGGGAATCTGCTGCAGAATCTGGAATAATATTTGGCGTTTTTCCCCTGCATATGGTACAATTTCCCCAGACGCAGGCAGAGCACTGCCTGACAGCTGGAAAGGAGAACACACCATGGATAAGTACGAATGCCCTTGCGGTTATGTGTATGATCCCGAGCTCGGCGATCCTGACAACGGCGTAGCCCCCGGCACTGCCTGGGAAGACGTTCCGGAAGACTGGACCTGCCCCACCTGCGGCCTTGGCAAGGATGCCTTCACCAAGGTGGAATAATCCGCAAAAAAACAGGAGCCTCGCGCTCCTGTTTTTTCATTCCTTTTTCACGGCACTGTCCACGCTGTTGCGGTACACCACAAAGCGCTGGTACAGGTATTCCGTCACAAAATTGGTCAGCATGTTGATCGCCTGGACCAGCCAGTCATTCACGCCCGCGTCCGACAGTTTCTGACCCCACCAGCTGCTGGCCGGCGTGAACACCAGATAGTACAGGGCCACAAGCAGCATGGACCGCGCAATATTGGCATTGGAACGGAAGGTATACTTCCGGTTGAAGGTAAAGTTCCACAGCACGCTCAGCACCAGGGACGGAAGATAGGAAAACCAGTACTGCTCCAGATGCAGCACATCGTGCAGAATCGCGAAGCTCACCACCTGCACAATACCCGCAGATATGGAAAACAGTGTGAACTTGACCGCCTTGAGCATTTCGTCTTTCCGGCTCATTGCTTCATTCTCCTTTCGCCAGAAAACTCCGGCGCAGTTTTTTCAGATCATCCATGGCCCGTGTCTGCGCTTCCATGAACGCCCTCTGCCGGGCATCCCCCAGCAGCAGCTTTCCGCACTCCAGCACATGTTCCCGGAACTCGGGCAGCATCCCCTGCACGCCTGATGCGCAGAGCGGACACACCAGCCTTGCCCGCTCATCCACCTCCAGGCACACTTCCCCTGCGCGCACGCAGGGAAACAGCGGGAACAGCCGGCAGGAAAGCGGCCGCTTCTCCCTGCGGCATGTCCCGTCGCAGACAAACAGGTTTCCGCCCTCCGTCTCCAGAATCCGTCCCTCCCCGGCCATGAGCTCTTCCTCCCCGGGGAACAGCAGCATGCCGGTTTCCTCGCCTTCCATGGACAGGCAACACCTGTCACCGCAGCGCTTTCCGCAGTCCGTTCTCAGCGGCGTCACCTGTTCCAGCATGTCCCTTGCCTGTTCAAGTACGCTCATCATGTTTCTCCTGTATTGACTATATGGTATGTACATGCTACCATCCTTGTTCCGGCCAATGCCGGATTCAAGGAGGTAATTGCATGCAGAAAACCCAGCGTTCTGAGCTTCTGGGCACCTCACCCATGCGGACGCTCGTACCCAAGATTTCCATTCCCGTCATGGTATCCATGCTGGTGCAGGCCCTGTACAATGTGGTGGACTCCATCTTTGTGTCCCGGTACAACCCCATGGCACTCACCGCGGTTTCCCTTGCCTATCCGATCCAGATGCTGATGATCGCGCTTTCCGTGGGCATGGGCACCGGTATTTCCAGTCTCATGAGCCGCAAGCTCGGCGAAAGAAATCCTGAAAAGGCACGCAAGGCTGCCTGGAACGGCATGATCATTGAGCTGTGCTCCGCGTGCCTGTTCCTCATCATCGGACTGTTCCTGGCGCGTCCGGCCATGCACCTGCTGGTTTCCCAGAACCTGGAGAACGCGGAAGATATCCGCAGCATGTCCATCACCTATCTCCGGATCGTCACCTGCTTCTGCCCCGGCCTGTTCATGTCCATCCTGTTCGAGCGCATGCTCCAGTCCACCGGCAACACGGTGCTGTCCATGATCACGCAGCTCACCGGCGCCGTGACCAACATCGTCCTGGACCCGATCCTGATTTTCGGGTATCTCGGCGCGCCGCAGCTTGGCATTGCCGGCGCGGCCATCGCCACGGTCATCGGACAGTGGTGCTCCGCGCTCCTGGGCTTTGTGCTGAATCAGAAGCGGAACACCGAGCTCGTGCTGCGCGTGAAGGATTTTCAGCCCAGCGCTCAGCTGCTCCGGGATATCCTGGCCGTCGGCTTTCCCAGCACCATTATGCAGGCCATCGGCTCGGTGATGAACGTGGGCATGAACTCGCTGCTGTCCACCTATCCGGAGGGCAATGCCGCAGTCAACGTGCTCAACGTCTACTTCAAGCTTCAGTCCTTCGTCTTCATGCCGGTATTCGGCCTGTCCACCGGCATTATCGCCATTGTAGGCTATAATTTCGGCGCGCGCAACCGTAAGCGTGTCTATGAAGCCATCCGGGTGGGCCTCACCTATGCCATGTGCATCATGATCGTGGGCATGATGATATTCCTGGCCTTCCCCACCCAGCTCATGTCCCTGTTCGAGTCCAGCGGCGCCGGCGAGATCGCCCAGGCCACGGCGCGCATCGGCGTGTCCGCCCTGCGCATCATCTCCCTGTCCTTCCTCATGGCCGCGGTGGGCATTATCCTGTCCTCCGTCTATCAGGCGGTGGGCAAGGGCACCTACAGCCTGATCATGAGCCTGTGCCGTCAGCTGCTTGTTCTGCTGCCGGTAGCCTGGCTGTTCACCCGTCTGTTCATGGACGTGCACCTGATCTGGTGGGCTTTCCCCATTTCAGAAACCGTGTCCTGCGTCATCTGCCTGTTCCTGTTCCGGAAACTGAACCGGGATATGCTCAGCAAACTCTGATACAGACTGCAATACAAAAGGGCTGCCGGCGGCAGCCCTTTTGTTCTGCCTTTACCGCGGCATGGCCAGAGCCGCGCGGCCTTCGCCTTCCACCCACAGGTGCGGCGCGGCGCAGGGCACATAGAAGGTTTCACCCTTTTTCACCGGCAGGCTCGCGCCATCCCAGCACAGGCGGATATCGCCTTCCAGACATGTAAGGAAGCCGAAGTCCGTGATCTCCGGAAGCTCCACCTTTTCCCGTGAACGGATCAGGTCCAGCGTGAAATACGTCTTGTCCAGCACCCGGACCAGCTCGGCCTCCGGCGCGGGCACGGGATCCAGGCGCAGATCCAGTCTGGTGACGTCCAGTGCCTTGTCCAGATGCAGCTCACGCCGCTTTCCGGTCCTGTCCACCCTGTCCCAGTCATAGAAGCGGTAGGTGATGTCGGAGGACTGCTGGATCTCATAGAGCATGATGCCCGCCCCGATGGCATGCACGCAGCCCGCCGGGATATAGCACACATCCCCGGGACGCACATCCACATACCGCAGCAATTTTTCCACGGCCTTGCCCTGCCGGCAGGCATCCCGCAGCTCATCCAGCGTGACATTTTCCCGGATGCCGTAGACCAGCTGACTGCCCTCCGGCGCGTCCAGGATCAGCCAGGCCTCCGTCTTGCCCAGCTTGCCCTGCTCATGCTCGCCCGCATAGGCATCGTCCGGATGCACCTGAACGGAGAGCTGTTCCCTGGCGTCAATCAGCTTGAGCAGCAGCGGGAACGGACGCTCCGCATATTTCCCGGCAAAGGGCGCGCCGTACTTCTTCACCAGCTCACCCAGCTCGACACCGGCGTCATCCCGGCTGTTCAGGTCCTTCACGCAGCTGGCTTCCAGGCTCTCGCCGGTGGGAATATCCACAATAGGCTTCTGATATACGCTCATCAGCTTGGATCCGCCCCAGGGCGTAAGACTGCCCCCGCGGAACGCCGGATGCATCCTCAGCGGCAGCAGCGCGCA
>CACYNZ010000140.1 GCA_902775835.1 uncultured Eubacteriales bacterium
GGGCCAGCTCTTTTTCGTGATGGCCAGCTATTACGCCTGCTATCTTATCACGCTCTTTCTGGTCTTCGGAGACTATGCCCGCTCTCTGCAGACACCGGAGAAGGCCCGCCCCCTCGCCCTGAGTTTGACGCTGCTGCTCTGCTTTGCCACCGGCATGCACAGCCTGCGGCAGACGGCAGTGATGGTGCTGCCGCTGCTGGCGCTGGAGCTGCTGGCGCTGTCTCTCCGCCTTCTGCGGCGGCAGAGGGCTTTCCCCCACGCCCGCCGCAGTGCCATGCTGCGCTGCCTCTGCTACACCCTCGCCAATCTTCTCGGCAGCATTCTGATGCGCCTGATGCACATCCCCTCCCGCTCCGTCTACGACCGCGTCGCCTCCGCCTCCGATTCCCTCCCGGAGCGGCTGCACAGCCTCTGGGCCGCCTGGCGCGGGATCAGCGGTCTGGACGCGGCCTTTTTCGGCGAGGCCCGGTTGTTCTTTACGCTTTTCTTCCTCTTCCAGCTTTTCTGTGTGCTGCTCGCCGCCCTGCTCGCCTATTCCACAGGTCCAGTGTCCGAGACGGAAGAACTGGTAATCCAGGAACCGGAAGAGGAGCTTGTTGTCACCCAGTACGATCCGCCCTCTGTTCCCTGATCCGCCCCTGTTCCCGCATGGAACATGCAAAGCAATCTGCAGCCGTGCAGCACGGCCAGCCCGTGCATCTTCCGTTTCCATAAAACACAGATAGCCGCTGATGTCTGCTTACCAGCATCAGCGGCTGTTTTTATGTCCAATCCATTCAAAACCCACGGCACGGAAAAGCGTCGCCCGGAATCCACCGGTTTCTGAAACCGGTTTCATCCCACGCATTCCGGCAAGCCCTGTCATCCTTCCGTGGTTTCCAGAAGACGGAAGCAGCGCGGTTCTATCCGGACACTGTCCAGAGGAATGTCCTCCCCGGTCCAAAGGTCCCGTGCCCGGTCCGCACCGTCCAGAGAAAGCTGCCGCGCGCATGTGCCGAAATGGAACACCGCATACAGTGTTTCGCCCTCACAGTCCCTGCGCAGCACCAGCACATCGTCTGTTTCTGTATCCACAAGCTTCCTTGCCGCTTTCCCGGAAAACGCCCGGAGAGGACGGAGCAGCGCAAGCAGTTTCTGAACCGGTTCTTTCAGCTCGCAGAAAACCTCTGCGTCCATGCTGCCCATTTCACCCAGACAGAGCATCAGCGCGCACAGGAGCATCAGTTTCCCGGAATCACCTCCGCACAGCCGCATAGCTGTTCCCTGTATGCCGCCCTCACTGTCATCCCGGCCTTCCGTCTTCTCCCCGGGCCAGCGGCCTGCAAAGTAATCATTCAGATACTGCCGGTGCGGTCGTTCCTGCCAGCCCATCCGGCTGAGGAACGCATAGTCAAGATCCCAGCTGACACCGTTTTCCCCAAAAAGGCTGCGGCAGACAGCCGGCACCGGATACTCCAGACGCCAGGCTGTTTCTTCCTTCAGAAGCGCTGTATTCCCCGTCGCAAGCGTGTGCCAGAGCGTCGGAATCCACCGTGCGCCTTCTACTCCATCCGCAATGCCCTCAGACCAGCGCATTTCTTCCGTGTCCAGCACCACAGCCGCGGCCGGCGCTGTCATGGCCATGCACAGGCGCAGGAGCCGCAGAAGCGCCGCTGTCTCCGGCAGGCACGCACAGGCGGTACCCGGTATCTTCCAGAGCACCGAAACATGCTTCAGGAACAGAATATCCACGCCCAGATTACACAGACGCAGGAGAAAATCCAGCACAGAAGCCAGTACATCCGGATTCTGGTAGTTCAGGTCATAGCGGCCCTTCTGCAGCTGGCACATGTAATACATGCCGTTTTTACGGACAAAATGCCCCCGGCTTCCTTCAAGCCCGTGTTCGCACAGGTTCGGAAGATCCGGTGAGGCATAGGCGCAGTATCTCTCTGTTCTGCCGGCCTGCATCCAGGGATGCTCCCGGGATGTGGCATCCATCTCCACCTCCACGCCGAGCAGCATATTCTGCTGCCGGCAGATCTGTGCAAGACCTGCAAGCCCCGCTTCCCCGCCCTGCGCTTCCGGCACACCAAGAAAAGCATTGTCACCGTCCCACACATGGGACAGCCGGAGCGCGGAGGCATGCGCGGCAGCATATTCCGGTGCCGTTTCCCCAAGCTTCAGGAATATGCCGGTATTTTCCCGGGCGGAACAGGCAATGCACAGCCCAGGTTCCCCGCTCAGCCAGCCTGAACGCCGTTTCCTGTCGATTTCACGCATGTCCGGCCTGCGCTCTTCAAACCGGGACTGAAGCATCTGCTTCAGTGCTGCAAGCGATTGTCTGTCCCCCAGATAGAGCCGGTCATAAAGGGTTTCCACTTCCCTGCCATATTGCCGCCATCTTGCTTCAAATACACTGGATGCTGCCATACCGGCCTCCTGTCTCATCTTCCGCTGTCCCGCTATCCGGAACAGCACGGATACAAATACAGGGACGGAGAAATCCCCGTCCCTGCAGAATCATCAGATGCAGAGCAGATCACTGAATGCCTTCAGTGCTCCATCCGTTTCATGAGCCAGTACCTTCTTGGCGAGCACCTTGCCCAGCTGTACGCCTTCCTGGTCAAAGCTGTTGAGGTTCCACACAAAGCCCTGGAACATGACCTTGTTCTCAAAGTGCGCAAGCAGAGCGCCCAGCGCTTCAGGAGTCAGTTCATCGCCCACGATAATGCTGGACGGTCTGTGACCCACAAAGCTCTTGTTCGGATTCGCATCAGCCTTGCCGCAGGCAAAGGCCATGATCTGAGCCACCACATTGGCGCACAGTTTCTGCTGGCTCGTGGTGCCCTGGATTTCCACGTCCATGCCGGCCTGATTCTTTCTGAATCCCACAAACTGCAGCGGAACAATGTCGGTTCCCTGGTGCAGCAGCTGATAGAAGGAATGCTGTCCGTTGGTACCGGGCTCACCGAAGATGACCGGTCCGGTTACGTAATTCACCGGCTCGCCGAAACGGTTGACCGACTTGCCGTTGCTCTCCATGTCCAGCTGCTGGAGATGCGCCGGGAAGCGGCTCAGGGCCTGGGAATAGGGCAGCACGGCAGTGGCACCGTAGCCCATCACGTTGCGTTCGTACACGCCGATCAGGGCGTCGAGCATATCGGGGTTATGGAGCACGTCCGGGTTCGCCGCCAGCTTGTCTTCCGCCGCAGCGCCGTCCAGGAAGCGCGCAAACACTTCCGGTCCGAAGGCGAGGGACAGAATCACGCCGCCCACGCAGGAAGTGGAGGAATAGCGTCCGCCAATGTAATCGTCCATGAAGAAAGCCGCCAGGTAATCACTGCTGCCGGCAAGCGGGGAAGTTTCGCTGGTCACGGCCACCATGTGATGGGCGGGATTCAGTCCCGCGTTGCACAGGGCATTCTTCACAAACGCTTCATTGGTCAGCGTCTCCAGGGTGGTTCCGGACTTGGACACCAGAACGAACAGGGAATGCGCCACATCAATGCCCTTCAGCACGCTGGCGGCATCATCCGGGTCCACGTTGCTGATGAACCGGGCTTCCACATGGAAGCAGCCGTTCTGCTTTGCCCAGTTTTCCAGAGCCAGGTACATGGCTCTCGGACCAAGGTCACTGCCGCCGATGCCGATCTGCACCACGGTGGTAAACTTTTCACCGGCGTCGTTAACGATTGCGCCTTCA
Organism: uncultured Eubacteriales bacterium; assembly: GCA_902775835.1. Next base: position 3,686 of record CACYNZ010000140.1, read on the forward strand.
TGCACCTTTTTGGCGAACTCGGCGGCTTTCTTCTGTTCCTTCACATAGAATTCGCGCTTGTTCACGCCGTCTGCCACCACATCATTGCCCAGCTGTCCGCGGGTCAGCTGATGCAGCACCAGTCGTTTTTCTCCGGTATTGATCATTTCGCCGTTGTACAGCGCCTGATACTTTTCCGCCAGCTGCATTTCCTCAGCCAGTGCCTTCAGGGCTTCCAGCACTTCGGCATCCACGGCCTTTGCCGCATAATTGTAAGCCAGCCCGGCAGCCATGGGCACCTGATATTCCGCCACGCGCGCCGCGCCTTTTTCTCCGCTCAGTTCTTCCGCAATATCCACTTTGGCCCTCAATGCAGCCAGCTTTCCATAGGACTTTGTCTGATCAAGATTCTTCCATGCAATCACAGAGATCTACCTCCCCGGTTTTGTGGCCGCATTCTGCCTTGCTGTTTTCCTGCGGCTTTTCATAAACTATACAACATCCATTCCCGCCATGCAAGCGTCCGTGCCAGAATTTGAAACGCGGATGCTGCTTCCCTCAAAGGCCATATCCTGCCTCAGAGCAGGTCCAGTTTCTGGCGCATGGCAGAGGGACTGGTGCCGAAGCAGGTGGCGTGATCCACGCCGATCCTCGCGCCGCGGACAATACTGAGCGCCTCATAGTACCTCAGATAGGCAAAGCTGGTGGAATGCTCCGCCAGATACAGCTCCCGGATTGCTTCCTTCCAGACCGGGAACGCTTCAGTCACGTCAAACCAGTAATACGGGCGGAATTCCGGCTCGTCCTCCCAGTTCTCCGCGCACATGAACCGGCGGATGGGCGCCGGCGGGAGCGGCCGCTCAAACGTGGGCAGGGATGCGTAGAAAATGGCGTTTTCGGTGATCCGGCTTGCCGCCTCATGGTCCTTGTGCAGACTGTTCTTCCAGTGGTAGAGCACCGCGTCCACATGGTATTCACGCATGATGTCCGCAAGGCGCAGCTCCTCTTCCCGGGTATCGTACAGTTCACCGTCCGGTGTATCCAGAACAATAGACTCACCGCCGATTTTTTTCGCAAACTTACCCGCGCACTCCACATTGTATGCCCGGAAATCTGCCATGCTCCAGCCGGCAGGCGTTCCCCGCTCCCCGGCTGTGAGATCCACCGTGATCACACGGTCGCCCGCCATGGCATGCTTGGCCAGAAGCATGCCGCAGGTCAGCTGGGCATCGCCGGTATGCGCGCCCACGGCCATGATGGTCTTTGACATGAAAACGCCTCCTTACAGTCGCTTGGTCATATGCCCGAACTCACGCACAGGCCGCAGGCCCGCCCGCTGGTAAATCTTCCGGGCATGCCCGTCCCTGCCGGTGAAAAGGCTGGTAAAGCGCGCACCCTCCGCCACAAAGGCGGACATCAGCAGATTGAAGAGCACGGTCGCAATCCCCCGTCCTTCATATTCAGGGTCCGTGCAGATGCCGGTGAACCATCCACGGCCGCTTTTCTGCAGGCCCACAGGCCCGGTAAAGCCAACGATCTCGCCATCATGCACCGCGGCCAGAATGGTCCTGGGCCCTGCGGGCCGGATTCCGTCCGGCCACATGCGCGCGTCCGCATTGGGCTGTCCCGCTTTCCAGGCCTCTGTTTCCGTCCGCAGCACATCCCTCCAGTAATCGCTCCCCACCCTGTCGCACATGCGGTCGAACCCGCAGTCCATGGACGCATCATAGGGACCGGTCAGAATGCCCTGCGCACGGAGATCCGCCTGCCTGCTGAGCACGGCGGGATCCATATGGTACCGGGACAGATCCTGATACATGGCAATCTCCGTCACCCGGTTCTCAAACCCGCTGTGAAAGAAGAAGCCCGCGCCGCTGCACGCAAGGTCCAGTCCGGGCGCGTTGTTGTGGTCATGCCCCGGCGAGCCGGGAATGATCCATGACAGGTTCACAGGATTCAGGCTGGAAATATCCAGCTGCTCCGCGCCCCTGCGCCGCATTTCCGTCTCCATGGCCTGAAGAAGCCACTTTCCCGCATGCTGTCCCCGGCTTTCCGGTGAAATCATGAGACACGTCAGGTACGCATGCCCCTTCTGTGCACCGCGGAAGCTGTCCGGAGCCACACCGTGCACAAATCCCTTTATTTTCCCTTCTTCCTCCCAGACAAGAAACAGTTCCGGATTCCTGCCCTCACCTTCCAGAAACTTCCCACTGAACGTATCCGGCGCCATCGGAGCGAACAGCACTTCTCCCCGAGCCGCGCACCCGTTCCATATTTCCACGATGGACGTGATATCTTCCCTGCACACAGGACGAATCATTGATCAACACCTGCCCAGATCAGTCATTATTCTGCCTGCGGACGTCAAAAGCTTCACTGAATGCAGATCTGCACAGTGAGCGAAGACTGTAATTCTGTTTTCCGCGGGGCAGTCAACTGATTTTATCATATTTTATTGCGGAATCAACCATATCCGGCAAATCCGCACAGATACGCGGTACTTGGGAATGCCCTTCATGCTCCGGCATGCGTGTACCTTCCTTCCGCAGATCAGCCTGCGCTTCGTGACAAAAAAAGAGAAGCAGCCGTTTTTTCATGCTGCTTCTCCCGCATTCCGATTCAGTTTTTCTGTCCGCTCAGCGTTCATTTCCCCGGAAGAACAGTCCGAGCATGCCGGGACCCACATGGGCACCGGAAAAGGGCTCGTGCTGGCAGATGGTGATCTGTGCCCCCGGGGCGGTCTTTTTCACCATCTCCGCCAGGAGCTCCGCATCCCCCAGGCAGTCGCCGTGGGAGATATAGATCTCCGGCCGGTCATCGCTGACCCGCTTTTCCTCAAACTTGCGCACCAGGTTTTCAATGGCCTTTCTGCGTCCGCGCACCTTGGCGCAGGAAACGATATGTCCCGAACTGTCCCCATAGAGAATCGGCTTGATATTGAGCATGGTGCCGATCATGGCGGTCACGCCCGTAACCCGGCCGGTGGTTTTCAGGTAGTTCAGATCATCCACCGTAAAATACTGACAGACATGGGGCACTTCGGCATCGAGGATTTCGGATGCTTCATGCACGTCCACGTCTTCCCTGTTCAGCCGTGCCGCGAGCAGAGCCAGCATGCCGTTCCCGAAGCCGCATCCGTGGGAATCCACAATATGCACAAAGCGCTCCTTGAACTGATCCATCAGTTCCTGGGCGGCATTCACGGCTGCACTGTACGTCCCGCTGATGCCCGAGCTCATGGAGACATAAATGATATCGATTCCCTGCTTCAAGAGGGGCGTAAAATGTGTCAGGAACAGATCGGTGTTCAGAAGACTGGTCTGTGCGCGCTGTCCTGCACGGAGCTTATCATAGAAGGCGTGAGCATCAAAACTGTCCACATTGCCCATATACGTTTCCGGTTTTCCGTTCAGCGTATAATGACAGGGCAAAAGAGAAATCCCATCAAGCAGTTTCTGGGGCAGATTCGCGCTGCCGTCTGCGAATACGGCAAAAGACATAAACCAAACCTCCAACTCAATCTTCAGGCAATCCTGTGCTTCCCGGGCCTGCATTCCGGAAGGCCTGTCCGTCAGGCCGTAAGCCCAGCTGTGTAAAGGCCTTAAAAGATATTATACCAGATTTCACATCATTGTACAAATTCGGTTCCTTCTGCCGCATCTCAGCTGTATGGTCCTTCGCACCGCTCAGTGCGCATGCGCCAGAATCACGCGCAGGGATTTCCGCAGACTCTGGTGCCGGATCTGCGTGGCGTCAAAATGCACGCACTGAAACACGAGCTGCATGACCGGTCCCGCTCCGAACGCGCAGAGGATCGTGCCGAGCCCCACCGGGCCTCCCAGAAGCCATCCGATCAGCGTAGCCGTGCTCAACAGCGCGACGCTGACCGCCCCGATGGGCAGGCGGCGCATGCGTTTTGCCAGCCCCACCAGAAGCGTATCCCTCGGTCCGCAGCCCAGTGACGCTTTCATGTACATATACTGGGTATAGGCAAGAATCACAAGACCCGCGGCGATCATGACCACGCTGCCCGCAAGCGTGGAAGCCGGCTTCACTGCGTGAATCATATTGAAAAAATCCACAGCCTTTCCCACCACCACCGCATCAATAAACATGGCAAGGCCGATAGGTTCACGCAGAAGAATGTCAATCACAAGAATGGTCAGTGACACCGATATGGATGCCGTTCCATAGAGAATACCAAGGCTTCTGGAAATTCCGAGATTCAGGACATCCCAGGGCGCGGCTCCGATATTGGCCTGAATGGTCAGGTATACACCGAACCCGTTCACAAACAGGCTGAAGGCAGCCAGCAGCATATTCAGTGCAATGGCACCGGCGGTACGGTTTTCCCGCAGATCATGATTTCCGTGCATATCCTTTTTCCATCCTCCGGCCGTAACCGGAGCCTGCCCCTTCTATATTGTCCCGCGCGCTGCGTACTGTGCTCAGCCCTTCTGCTTTCCGTAAAACCGCTTTTTCAGGGATCCCCGGAACAGAAGAGCGTTCATGACCAGAAAAAGCACCACCAGAATGCCCAGGGTCAGTACCGGATTCTTCGGTGCCAGGGTTGCAAGGAGCATCATGGGGAATCCGAACACAATGGCCGGCAGGTTCTGGTAAACCATGTTTTCCGACGCCGGCGTGACAAAGTCCCCGTCCACTTCCCGCAGAAGAATAATGCCGGTGCTGGCGGTACCCGTCAGCATGCCGTACATCATCAGGAACTGTTCAGTGGCATAGTCCGGGAACAGCCGGTTTGCCACAAAATGATTGTAGGCAAACGTCGCCGCGAGGCCCACAGCGCCCATGATCAGAAGCACGCCCCAGTAGGAGGTCAGCAGGTACAGCCGGATCGCGGCAATGCCGGCCACAACCATGATGTCAAAAAAGAAATTGCTGATCCGGGTCATGAGAAAGCTGTTGACATACGATATTTCGGAGATTACGCCATATATCAACTGGATATATTTTTTTCATGCGTGGGGGATGAATGGCAAACCAGCAGTAGCTAAGGAAAAGTTGAAGGCTGATGCCGAAAGAGTTCTTGCTTCGTGGGAGGGGGAATATTACACTTCGGCGCTTTTTGCTATTCTGCCTGCAAATAGTGATGGCGATGATATTATCGTTGATGGTGTTTGTGTACCGATGCTTCGTCAGCAGAAATCTTATGATGACGGAAAGCCTAATTATTCTCTTGCCGACTTTGTTCGGCCTTTGTCGCAAGGAATCCCCGACAGGTTAGGTGTTTTTTGCACAACAGTAAATCTTGAGATAAAGAGTAAAGGTGCTGATGCTTATGATAAGATGATGTGTCAGGTGCTTTGTGATCGTTTGGCTGAGGGAACAGCCGAGAAAATGCATGAGGAAGTAAGAAGGCATTATTGGGGATATGCTCCTGATGAACGGCTCACTATGGAGCAAACGCATAATGAGGAGTACCAAGGGATACGTCCTGCTGTGGGGTATCCATCGCTTCCTGATACAAGTGTGAACTTCATTATCGATCGTATTTTAAATATGAAGGAAATAGGTATTCGGCTGACTGAGTCAGGAATGATGACTCCTCATGCGAGCGTGAGTGGATTCATGTTCTCGCATCCAAAGAGTCATTATTTTGATATAGGTAAAATAGGTGAGGATCAGTT
>CACYNZ010000141.1 GCA_902775835.1 uncultured Eubacteriales bacterium
GCATGTCAAGGAATCGGCTGCTTCCCCATCCGCCTTTGAAGCACATAATGGCGTCCACTTCCGGATCCTGGAACATGTTTTCCAGTGCTCTGGCTCTGTCTGCATCGCTGCCGGTAAAATATCCTTTCCGCTCAAAGCAGATCGGATCTGTCTTGACTTTGAACCCATACGCTTTCAGTTTCCGTTCTGCTTCAAGAACAGCCTTTTCCTGGGCAGCCTCACCCTCCGGCACAGCTCCGGAGATGCCAACCAGCCCGATACAAGCTCCTGGGCCAACACCATTGGGAATGATCATACGCCTTTCCTCTCATTGATATGCCGCATCAGTTCCAGAACTGATGCGCACTGCATCATAATGCCGATCTCGAGCACACCTTCATCTGCGACAAACGTTGGGGCATGCAGTGTAGACGACACTCCGGACCCAAGATCATAATACACCCCGGGAGTTTCTTGGAGGAAGAAGCAGAAACTCTCCACGCCAAGGCTTGGTGCCTGCTGCACAACCAGTCCCTGCCTTCCCAGCAGCTGAATTGCAGTCTTTTCGACATCCACGTAATACTCCGGCTCATTATACACAGCTCCATAGCTTTCCAGAAACCGGATCTCGCCTTCCCCGCCCATGCCCTTGCAGAGATTTGACACAAGGCTGCGAGCACGTTCCTGCATCATGGTACGAACATCATTGTTCAGCGTTCTCAGCGTGCCGCGAACCTTCACTTCATCACACACAATATTATTGGCTTTTCCGCCTTCAATCATGCCCAGCGTAAGCACAGCCGGGTCAAAGGGAGACAGATTGCGGCTTACCAGCGTCTGCAGTGCGCAGATGGCCTGCGCACAAATGACAATGGCATCGATTCCACGGTGAGGATATGCACCATGACATCCATTACCGCGGATCAGCATCTCAACCTCGTCGCTGGCACCGGAAACGAATCCGCTCCTGGAATAGAATGTTCCCACAGGATACGACGGATTCACATGCTGGCCGATAATCACATCAACGCCACGCATGCAACCCTGGGCCGTCATCATTTTCCCGCCGCCTGTAGTTTCTTCCTGTGGCTCAAACAAATAGCGTATGCTCCCGTGCCACTTGTCCCTGTTGGCACTGAACCATCTGGCTGAGCCGACAGCCATGCCCATATGCATATCATGACCGCAGGCGTGCATCACTCCTGGTGTTTCAGACGCAAACGACAGGCCGGTCTGCTCCTGGACAGGCAGCGCATCCATATCTGCACGTATGGCAACGCAGGGACCTTCCCCATTTCTCAGTGTCGCCATTAGACCATAGCAGTTCTCGAAGCGGACAATCTCGGCTCCCAGTTTCCGCATTTCTACCTCGAGGAGTTTCTGGGTTCTTTCTTCTTTTCCGCTCAGTTCAGGGTGACGATGAATATCCCTTCGCAGTTCAATGCAGTCTCTGACTATGCAGGCCAATGCCGCTTTCCACTCACTGGGATCCATGTTTATCCTCCTCATGCAAGAGCATCATGCATAGATATGCACCTGCCGCCCGAAAAGTACTGCCTCACAGGCCTTGAGCCCAACCTTGCCAGACACTCGTTCCGGTTCGTCTGTGCCCAATCGGAATACTCATTCAGGGAAATACCCTTTCCTAGAAGCACAGCTGTATCCCCTTCCGCCGCATCCGGCACATCCGTCACATCCACCATCATCTGATCCATGCAGACAAGGCCGACAACCGGACACCTTCTTCCCCTGATCAGCGCGCTCCCCCGTCCATTGGAAAGCATGCGGGGATACCCGTCTCCATATCCGACAGAGATGGTGGCAATTCTGCTGTCGCGCTCCATGACCATGTCATCACTGTACCCCACAGCTTCACCTTTATGAACGCTGTGCAGTTGTATGACCGCGGCTTTCAGGCACAGTGTTTCCAGATCCTGAAACGGCATATGATCCGATCGTGAAGGCCTGACTCCAAAGAGGAACGCGCCAATTCTGACACGGTCGTAATGCCACTGAGGATAACGCACCAGACCAATGGAATCACAGAGATGCTTTTCAGGAATCCTGAGCCCGCTCTCTTCAAACACATGGAAAGCCTCCAGGAACCTTTCGTTCTGCTTCCTGTCAAGTTCCTCGGAAATCAGTCCAAGATGTGAATACATGCCCCGAACAGCAAGTCCCGGATGCTGCCTGATCCATTCTGCCGCTTCAGCGAGACAATCATGGTCCGCAGGAAATCCAAGCCGATGAAATCCTGTGTCCACCTTCAATTCCACAATGGCATTTTTCCCCAGCTTTTCCGATGCATATGCTGCATTTTTCAGTGTCAGGAAACTGCTTGCGCTCAATGTTATGTCCTGTTCCACGCCCTGAAGCGATTCCTTCTCATCGCAGGTCCCCATCACCAGAATATCCGAGTGAATATCATGACGGCGAAGTTCCAGGGCTTCACGCATACAGCTCACTGCAAATGATGTACAGCCGCATTCTTCCAGAAGATGCGCAATCTGAACTGCTCCGTGACCGTACGCATTGCTTTTCAGGACAGCTGTGATGCGGGCATTGCTCAGCATGCAGGCCTGCATATAGTTCGCACGGACAGCGTCCAGGTCAATCTCGATCCAAGTATGCATCCTTATTCACTTCTCCCCGCCCTGCGAAGCAGCTCCTGTTCATCAATAACCTCGATCCCCAGACTGACCGCCTTGTCCAGCTTGCTTCCTGCCGCCTCACCGGCAACCACAAATGCCGTTTTTTTGCTGACAGACGATGCAGCGCGTCCACCAAGCTCGGCAATCAGATCCTCAGCTTCCTTGCGTGACAAAGTGGGCAGTGTTCCTGTAACCACAATGCTTTTCCCTTCAAACACGCCTCCGGAAACACGTACTTTCTCCTTGGGATGGACTCCGGCGTCCAGAAGACGCTGGATCATGATCCGGTTCTCTTCAAAGGAGAAAAACTCGATTACGCTCTGCGCCACAACATCCCCGATCTCGTCAATCCTGACAAGACTGTCCAGCTGTGCGTTCCGCAGTGCTTCAAGACTGCCGAAAGCATCTGCGAGATCTCTTGCGGTTTTCCGCCCGACATTTGCAATTCCAATCGCATACAGGAAAGCATCAAGATTGCAGTTCTTGCTCTTCTCAAGTGCAAGCAGGAGATTGTCGGTTTTCTTGTCTTTAAAGCCATCCAGACGCATGACCTGGTCCCGTGTCAGATGATAAAGATCCGCGGGATCCCGGATGGAAAGGTCATCATACATCTGTTCAGCGGTCTTTTCCGAGAAGCCGTCGATGTCCATGGCATCTCTCTCTGCAAAATGCGCAAGTCTTGCCACTGCCTGCGGACGGCAGGTTTCCCGGTTCATGCAGAAAAGGTGTGCGCCGCGCTCAATCAGCTTTGCTCCGCAGGATGGACAGAACTCAGGCTTCTCGATGGGCCGTTCATCAGGCTGTGCCTCGCCGACTCTCCCCAGAATCTCCGGAATTACATCATTGGACCTGCGAATCCATACAGGAGCCCCGATGGCTACTTTTTTCCGCTGAATATCGCCCCAGTTGTTCAGTGTGGCTTTCTTTACCGTCACTCCGTAAAAATCCACAGGTTCAAGGTGTGCCAGCGGGGTCAGCTTTCCCGTTCTTCCGAGCTCCCATGTAACATCGTTCAATACTGTTACATTCTCTTCTGCCTCAAATTTGTAGGCGACAGCCCACCGCGGGAATTTCTCGGTATACCCCATGCTTTCCCGAAGCGCAAAATCCCCCACTTTGATCACCACACCGTCAATCAGCCAGTCAAGAGAAGGGCGCGCTTTTTCGATCTCCCTGATGCATTCAAACAGCTCATCACGGTTTTTCGGGGTACCCAGATAAGGGCTCACCTGAAAACCATTCTGCCTGATGAACTCGAGCATCTCCGGCTGTGTGGAAAACGGCGGATTCTCAATCGTTCCGATCTGGTAGAAAAAGGCATCCAGATTTCTGGAAGCAGTCACAGCCGGATCCAGATTTCTCAACGCACCTGCGGCAGCATTCCGTGCATTTTTCAGTGGTTCCTTGGCCTTCCTGTTATACGCTTCAAGCGTGCTGAGCCGCATAATGCACTCGCCCTGAATCTCCATAAGACCTTTATAGGGGATCGTCAGCGGAAGCGTGCGGATCGTCCTGGCTTGGGGAAGAATCGCCTCACCCACCACGCCATTGCCACGGGTCGCAGCCTGCACCAGCACGCCCTGATCGTATGTAAGATTCAGCGTAAGTCCGTCGAATTTGTATTCAACATAATACTGCAGGTTCTGCTTGCCGGTCAGTTTCTGCGTTCTCGCAATCCAGTCTTCCAGTGCATCAAATGACTGCACTTTGTCCATGGACCACAGCCTGTGCAGATGAGTATGGTTTTCAAAAACTTTCAGCGGTTCCCCGCCAACTCTGTGCGATGGCGAGTCAGGCAGCACAATGCCGGTCTCCCGTTCCATTTTCTGCAGTTCTGCATACATGGCGTCCCACTGCATATCGGAAATGATGGGATTATCCAGTTCATAGTAAGCTCTGGCTGTCTCATTCAGACGATCTACCAATTGACGCATTCTATCTTCCATGCTCTTGTCTCCCGCATCGTTATTTCCCGCTGAACGGCATGGGACGGATCACAGATTATCTGCCGATCCGTCCCAACAGAAACACCATTATTCCAACTTGATAATTGGAGCCAGAGAAAGATTGAACTCCTTGATTCCGTAGGAAATGAATTCGATCCGCACCCTGGCATCCGCACCGCTGCCCACCAGCTCTTTGACAATGCCTTCGCCAAATTTCCGGTGCATCACATGATCCCCCGGCTTGTAACTGACAGGTGCCGGGTTTGGCATCTGTGGCAGTCCCCGGCTCACGCCCGGAATATTCAGGGCATTCATTTGAACATTGAGCGGGTCATCAGGCCGCTTCACAAAGTGATTGGTCTGTTTAGTAGTGTTCCGGGTAACCGGAGGTTCCTTGCCAAACGCTTTTTCCCTGCGCGATGCCCAATCATCCTCGATCAGCCGTTTCGGTATTTCAGCGAGGAACCGGCTCGGAGGATTGCTGGAAATCTGCGTATACAGTGACCGGTTCCTTGCTCTGCTCAAAAACAGTCTTTCTTTGGCTCTTGTAATACCAACATAGCAAAGGCGGCGCTCTTCCTCAATTTTCTGATCATCATCCAGAGACCGATAGGAAGGGAATACGTTTTCCTCCATACCGATAATAAACACATCCGGGAATTCCAGGCCTTTGGCACTGTGAAGCGTCATCAGCGTCACGCTGCCTTTATTGTCTTCTGCCCGATCCATATCCGTCACAAGCGCCACGTTCTCCAGATAATCCTCCAGAGTGGCGTCAGGATGCGAATCTTCAAACTGACGAACGCCATTCAGAAATTCATCCATATTTTCAAGACGGTTCTTGGCTTCCTCAGTCTGCTCTTTCTGATACTGCTCCCGCAATCCGGTGCGTTCCATAAGCAGGTGAACGAAATCGCTGAGCTTGTGCTCATCTTTTGCCATGTCCAGTTCCAGCATGATTCCGGCAAATTCCGATACGCATTTTCTCGGACGGCTTGCAAGAGATTCAGGTATATCGATCAGTGTTGAATAAAGTGAAACGCCTTCTTTTCTGGCTGATTCTTCCAGCAGCTGAATCGTACTGTCTCCGATGGACCGGCGCGGAACATTGATAATTCTTCTCAGCGACAGATCATCTGCAGGGTTTTCAAGGACTCTCATATAGGCAATGACATCCTTGATCTCCTTGCGTTCATAGAATTTCTGCCCGCCAAACACCACATATGGAATACTGGAATTTGCCAGTATTTCTTCCATGACACGGGACTGCATATTGGCACGGTAAAGGACAGTTATTCTGTTATAGGATTCGCCATTCCGGTGAAGCTCCTGAATCCGGTTTGCCACCCAGGCTGCTTCTCCCCGTTCATCGTCAGCCACATACACATGGATTTTTTCACCTTCAGGAGCTTCAGACCAGAGCTTCTTTTCCTTGCGTTCCTGGTTATAGGCAATAACCTGATTGGCGGCATCCAGAATATTGGACGAAGACCGGTAATTCTGCTCAAGCTTGATCACCTGGGTGTCAGGATAATCTTTCTCAAACCCGAGAATATTCTGAATGTCCGCGCCGCGCCACCCGTAGATAGACTGATCATCATCGCCAACAACGCACAGATTTCTGCTTTCAGCCGTCAGAAGCCGCACCAGCTGATACTGCGCAGCGTTTGTGTCCTGATACTCGTCCACCAGCACATACTGGAAACGTTTGCGGTACCCGTCCAGTACCGGTGGATGATCTGCAAACAGTTCCAGGGTTTTGATGAGCAGGTCATCAAAATCCAGAGCGTTCAGCTCCTTCATTCTGCGTTCATATTCAATATACAGATCATGAATTCTCTGAGATCTGAAATCACGGTCAGAATGGCTGAACCATTCATCTGGACCCCACATCTTGTTCTTTGCATCAGAAATCTTGCTTCTGACTTCACGAACATTGATATTCTTGTCATCAATATTCAGCCGCTTATAGATTTCCTTGAACAGAGCATTCTGGTCATCATCGTCATATATGGCAAAACTTCTGCTGTACCCAAGCTTTTCAATATCACGCCGAAGAATCCTTGCGCAGGCAGAATGGAACGTTGCAATCCAGCACTCATCCGCTGAGCTTCCGATCAGTGCTTCTATACGTTCCTTCATTTCCCTCGCAGCTTTATTGGTGAATGTCAAAGCCAGAATGTTCCACAGCTGCACCCCGTGATCAATGAGGTTTGCCACCCTTGCTGTCAGCGTCCTTGTTTTTCCGCTTCCGGCTCCAGCCAGAATAAGCACCGGGCCATTCAGAGTTTCTGCAGCCCGCCGCTGTTCGGGATTCAACATGCTTAAGTCCATATTTCACCTCAATCTTACGAATCCGAAGTCTGATTCAGATGTCCTTCTGCCTCCATTGCGTTTAACACATCTCTATAGCCGTCCTGTCCATACATGAGACTTCGGTTTACCCGGCTGATGGTTGCTGTCGATGCCCCCGTCTGCCGTGCAATTTCCTGATAGGTTTCCTTTCTGCGCAGCGCAATGGCCACTTCAAGCCTCTGCGCCATGCTTCTGAGTTCCGCTATCGTGCATAGATCCTCAAAAAACCTGTATGCCATCTCTTCCGAATCCAGCTCCAGCACCGCTTTCATCAAAAGATCTGTCTGTTCTGTGCGAATTTTGGATTCAGACATGATTCCTGCCTCCTGTCGGTTCTTATGCCTTCCGCTGGGCTTCCATCTGTACCGAAGGTTTTCTGAGAGTCAGGGAAATGCGGTTCTTTTTCACATCTACTTCTGTAACATAGACGGTAATTACATCGCCGACGGATACCGCCTGTGACGGATGACGGATCATCCTGCCAAACTGGCTGACATGCACAAGTCCGTCCCGGTGTACCCCGATATCCACAAAGGCACCAAAGTCCGTCACATTACGGACAGTTCCCTTCAGCTCCATACCCGGAACCAGGTCCTCCATGGTCATGACATCGCTCCGGAGAAGAGGCGGCGGCAACTCATCACGGGGGTCTCTTCCCGGCTTGCTCATTTCCTGAACAATGTCCCTGAGAGTCGGTTCGCCGATCTCAAACATTTTCGCCAGAGCTTCATAGCCTTCCGCCGCGCACAGTTCAGAAAGATGCGTATCCACAGCTTCAGGCGCTGACATGGAGAAATGCTTCAGCAGTGCTTTTGCTGCCTTGTAGCTCTCAGGATGGACGCCGGTGTTCTCAATCAGGTCCTTTCCTCCCGGAATTCTCAGGAAGCCTGCGCACTGCTCAAATGCCCGCGGTCCGAGCTTCGGCACTTTCTTGAGCTCCGACCGGGTACTGAAAGGACCATTGGCTTCACGATACGCCACGATATTCTTTGCCAGACCAGAATGCACGCCAGCCACATGGGAAAGAAGCGCGGCACTGGCGGTATTGACATCAACACCAACAGCATTCACACAGTCTTCCACAACATGGTCCAGCGCATCATCCAGCTCAGCACCTTTGATGTCATGCTGGTACTGTCCCACTCCAATCGCCTGCGGGTCGATTTTTACCAGCTCCGCCAGAGGATCCTGGAGTCTTCTGGCAATGGATATGGCTGAACGGATATTGACATCATATTGCGGAAACTCCTCCGCAGCAGCCGGGGATGCAGAATACACCGAGGCCCCGGCCTCATTTACGATCATATAGTTGACCTTGGTTCCTTCCGGAAGCGAATGCAGCACTTCCACAAAGAACTGTTCCGTCTCCCGGCTGGCGGTTCCATTGCCTATGGCAGCAACCGTAACGTGATGCTTCAGAATCATATTCCGGATCACCGCCTTGGCACGCTCAACCTGTTTCTGATGCGGCAGCGGATAGACCACGCCTGTATCCAGAACACGGCCTGTTGCATCCACTACAGCCACCTTGCAGCCGTGAGCAATACCCGGGTCCAGTCCTATAGCAACAGAGTTTCTTACCGGAGGCTGCATAAGCAGGGGCTTCAGATTCATGGCAAAAACCTGAATGGCAGCCTTCTGTGCCCGTTCCGTAAGGACACTGCGCAGCTCGGTTTCAAGTGAACTTGCAATGAGCCGATTATATGCATCCGTGCATGCTTCCCGCACCAGACCGGAACAGATGCTCCCTCTGTCCCTGACATACTGCTGTTCAATCAGTCCGATTGCTTTGGCTTCATCAATCGTGATCCTGACTTTCAGGAATCCTTCCTTTTCTCCCCGGTTCACTGCCAGCGCCCGGTGACTCGGCATGAGTCTCCACAATTCCTTGCGATCGTAATACATGCGGTAGACGCTGTCCTCTTCTTTGGCTGCACTGGTTTCCACCATGCATTCCTTGTCATACAGGCCTTTCAGCCTGGCACGTACTTCAGGATCGTCGGAAATGATTTCCGCCAAAATATCCATGGCACCCTGAATGGCTTCCTCAGAGCTGCCGACGCCTTTTTCCGGATCAATATATGCCTCGGACAATTCTTCCAGGCTTCTGGCCCGGCTGTTCTGAAGCATAATAATATTCGCCAGTGGTTCCAGGCCCTTTTCCCGTGCAATGGATGCCCTCGTCTTGCGCTTGGGACGGAAGGGACGATAGATATCCTCCAGCCGCGCCATGGTAGGCGCTTCATCGAT
>CACYNZ010000142.1 GCA_902775835.1 uncultured Eubacteriales bacterium
GAACGCGCCCTTCCTGTCTTCTCGCGATCCAGACATGGGCCGTCCTGTGCCGGATTCCGTCCCGGTGGGCGATGGACCGCTCCACAGTTTCACCGGTAGGCATTCCGCCGGCATCCACGACATCCAGCATTTCCATGCGCATTCCTCCTGTTCCTTACGTATCCAGTCCCGGGGAAATGATCCTGATTTCCTCCGGCGTGACAAGCGTTGCCAGATGCAGCACCCGGACGCCCGCAAGCTCCGCTTCCCTGACCGCCTCGCCGAAGGAGGGCATGGTCCGGTCATTGGGCAGCACCCGGTTCACGCCGTCCATCTGAATCACAAACGCCAGGTATGCCCGGATATTTTCCCGGGCTGCCCGGGTCAGTTCCCGGACATGCTTCAGTCCGCGCTCCGTAGGCGCGTCCGGAAAATACCCGATCCCGTCCACTTCCAGCGTGCATCCCTTGACCTCCATGAGGCAGAACGCGCCTTCCTTTTCAAAGGCAAAGTCCAGCCGGGACTCTCCGTATACAAACTCCGGATGAATCTTCTGACAGCCCTGGCTTTCCAGCCATTCCCCCACAAGCCTGTTGGGCGCCAGTGAGTCCATGTTCACCACGCGGCCGTCAGGTTTTTCCACGCATACAAGGTCATAGGCGGTCTTCCGGCCTTCCCGGTCCGCTTTCTCCAGCCACACGCGGCAGCCGGGGATCAGAAGCTCCCTGCACCGGCCGGTATTGCGCACATGCACAGTTTCCTCCCGCCCGTCCAGCATAACGCGCGCCGTAAACCGGTTGGGCCGTGACAGGAAAGCGGCCGTGACAAGATGAGAATATCGCATGCATACCCTTTCTTCCGGCCTCTGCCGGACCGGCGCTTTTTTCCACTCAGAAGTATAATCTGAGACGCCGCAATGTCAATTTTTCCGGCCCGTCCGCACCTGTTCCGGAAGCGTTCCGGGCGCATCCCGGTGCCTCGCAGTCCATGATAAGGCACTTTTTGATGGTTTTATCCCGAAAAAGTGTGTAATTTCCTTATTTTTCTCGCTCTGAGTGATTGACAAGTCCGATTCTCTCGTCTATGATGTGTATGCGCAAAGCACTATAAAAAGGAGGCTGTCTGTATGAATAAGTCCGAACTCATCGACAAGGTTGCAACTGATGCTGGTATTTCCAAGAAAGACGCCGGCGCTGCCGTGAACGCCGCTATCAACGCCGTAGCTGAGCAGCTCAAGGCTGGCGAAAAAGTTTCCATTCTGGGCTTCGGCACTTTCGAGACCCGTGAGCGCGCTGCCCGTACCGGCCGGAATCCCGCTACCGGCGAGAAGATCAAGATCAAGGCTTCCAAGTCCCCCGCTTTCAAGGCTGGTAAGGCTCTGAAGACTGCCGTCAACGAGAAGAAGGCTGCCAAGTCCCGCGCCAAGAAAAAGTAATTTCTTCTTAATGAGATATAAAAAGATCCGGCTGAGCCGGATCTTTTTTCTTATGCCTTTCCGTCCTCAAGCATCCGGCGGACTTCTTCAGGACTCATCTCCTGGGAAGGATCAAAGCGTTCCGAAGACAGGTACGCGTTCAGGCATGTCCGCAGACCTTCCGCCTCCGCCGCGCCGTGTTCCGGCAGGTCGAGGCAGGAAATGAACAGGCGCCCGCCGCCGCAGCGGCATTCCAGCATCTGGCACAGCCGGCGCAGCCTGAGCGGTGTGGTCATGATCTCCAGCACCGGCTCCACATGTTCCGGGCACAGCATGGCCTTCTGTGACGCCATGGCATACCACTGCACATCCGTGTGCGCGTCAGTGGGGAAATCCCGGAACAGGGGATGCGCAGGATCAAGGTAATATCCCATGCACCCGGTCTGAAATGGGAACGTGCCCACGGACCAGAAATTGGTGGAATACTGGCTCTGGACCGTGCCTTCACACTGCAGCAGTACCCTGCCGCCTGCGCGCAGACATGTTTCCGCTTCTTCATTGAGCTCATGGGTGACCATGAACGGAATATTGCCTTCCGGAACCTGACCGAACACATAGACGGGATACTCGCTGGTCTCCTCCCCGTACCGCAGATGCAGCGTCATCTTCTCATGCCCGCTGCCCTCCGGAAGACGCACGCTGAAGCTGCCCGCCGCTTTTCGCTCTCCGGGAAGCACAGTGATCTCTTCTGTCTCTCCGCACACCGTGCCCGTGCCGCGCAGTTCCCAGTGCAGACGGTCTTTCAGTACGGTGTGCCCGAAATTGCACACCAGGAAGCTGCCTTCCAGCACTTCACCCCGGCGCCAGGTCATGCGCGGCAGAAGCGCCAGCGGCCGCACATCCCGGAAAAAGGCGGCAAACCGTTCCGGCTGTCCGAAACCGGGCTTGGGGCGCATCCAGCTGTCCATCATGCCCACCAGCGCCGTGCCCTGTCCCGGGAAATCCTGAAGCCCGAGGAGGCACATGCCGCCAAGCCCCTGCGTCCGCAGAGCCGCTTCCGTTTCCCACCGGTAACAGGTAAGGGCGAGCTCGCCGCTGGCCTGGATCCGCCTGTCCCAGTCCCGGGCCATGGGCGTCTTCTCCACCTGCTCGCGCATCCACCGGAAATTGTCCGGCACAAGCACCCGGGTCTCCAGGTCCGCCTGATCCAGTTCAGGCAGCACTTCATACTGTCCGATCTCAAAGGAACACACCGGCACCTGGGACGATTCCCGAATCGCCCGGATGGTGGGCGAGAAGTCCAGACAGGTTTCGGGCGCCTGCTCATTGAGCGGGCCCTTCATGCCGGCACTGACCAGGCGCATCTGGCAGTCCCCGGAATTCTGGGAGGTATAGAACCCGCTGTCCGGATCCACCCCGAAGCGCCCGTAAAACGGGTTCGAGCCGATGGCGTAAAGCCTGGTGGGATCCATCTGGCGCGCATCCCTCACCATGCATCTGAGCCGCTCAAGCCCGGTCTCCCCTGCGTGCAGTTCATTGCCCATGGTCAGCATGACAAAGGACGGATGGCACGCAAATTCCCGCAGAACCGCTTCCAGTTCCTTCCTGTAATATGCGTACTCCCCATCCCTGTCCATGGCATCCACGGGATTCCAGCAGTTCAGTTCCACCTGCACCAGCATGCCGCGCCGGTCTGCCGCCTCAAGCGCCGCTTCCGGCGGAACATGCGAATGAAAGCGCACAAAGTTCACGCCATAGGCCGCATACTGTGCCATCACTTCATCCCAGGCGGGCACGTCCATGGGCTCATATCCGGTTTCCGGGAAAGCCGCGCAGCAGGTTTCTCCTCTGAGGAAGATCTTCCGGCCGTTGAGCGCGAACATGCCGTCCAATGCTCCGAACGTGCGGATGCCGAAGGCGGCATGCTTCTCCTCGAGGTCTGTGCCGGATACGCGCACTTCATGCATATGTCCGCTGCCCAGGTCCCAGGCTTCCGCTTCCCGGCGCGGCTGTACCGGAGCAAAGCAGAGTTCATGCCGTCCTGCGGGCAGATCCACCTGCAGGTCCGGCACCTGCTCCAGGGCGTCCGACTCCGCGTGCACCGTTCCCTCATACGGCTCCGCGCAGTCAAGCGTGACATAAATCCGCACTCCGTCTTCCCCGCACAGCACCCGCAGTTCCCGCAGGAAATTCTCCCGTTCCCGTCGCAGTTCCATGCGCCCCAGCAGGCCGTTCCAGTTGGTCTGGGTTTCATCCGTGGCCCCCGAGGAAGTCAGAATGCTCCTGTGCGCCTCCCCCGGATACGTATTGTCACAGGTCAGACGGATCCGGTCCCGGCCGGTCAGATACTCCGTCACTTCAAACCGGCAGGGTGATGCAAGCGTTGCAAGGCCGAACGCCGGCACCTCCTGTCCGTTCACTTCCAGCTTCAGCGCGCGGCTCCGCTCCACCGTCAGGAACACACGTCCGCCCGCCGGGAAGCAGACCTCGCGCTCAAACACGGCCTGTCCGCAGAAGGCATGCCTGCGCGTCATGCGGTTCAGGATCCGCCCGCCTGCGGGCAGCTCCTTCACATCCGGATGCCACGGCTGTGCCTCGTCCGCCGGACCAAACCCCATTTCATCCGTGGACCCCGGCAGTTCCACTTCACATCCCGCATTGAACAGAAGCCATTTCCCGCTCAGGTCCATCTGACATACTTCCGTCATGCTCTAAACGCCCCTTTCAACATTCTTCCTTTTCCATTACAGCGCACACGGCCTGCCGGATCTGAACGCAGTCCGTCTGCGCGTATGTGTCTCCGCTTTTCACGTGCACCGTCACGGCATTCCCGCTCTGGCAGGCGCACAGGATCATGTTCCCCACCGCCAGCACGTCCCTGGGTTCCCGGGCTCCGGCCGCAAACTCACTGAGGCATGTTCCGTCCGGGGAAAAGATCCGCACCACATCCTGTCCGCGCTGCGTGGTCACATAATTCCGGCCGTCCCTTTTCAGGGCCGCCGCCGTGCCCTCGCCGGAGGAAACCGGAGTGCGGAACCGCACATGTCCCTGCCAGTCCACAGCCATAAGCTCGCAGGACAGTTCCGTGATCACCATGATCCGGTCCTTTTCCGGGATCAGATGCCGGGGGCCGCAGCCCGCGGGGAGCTTCAGCGCTTCGTCTTCCTCCCAGCCGGAATCTCCGAAACGGAACCTGCGTATTTCATCCGCGCCAAGGTCCGCGCTCAGCAGGTGTGCCGGATCCGTAAACACCACGAAATGCGCATGCGGACCTTCCTGGCGCTGCGGATGCACGCTTCCGCCGTGTCCCGCAAACAGCCGGGTTTCTCCGATGCCCTCCCCGTTCCTGCGTCCGATCCATACACCGCCCGACGAGTAGTTGGCCACAGCCAGGTACCTGCCGTCTGCGGACAGCGCCAGATGACAGGGATTGGTGCCGCCGGTGCCGCATTCCCATACGCGCTCGTAATGTCCGCCGCACTTCCGGGCATAGCCCACCGCGCCTTCGCCTCCGCTCAGGCGCTCATTGACATAGTAAAGACCGCCGTCCACCGGCAGAAGATAGGAAGGATCCTCCGCCTCCAGCACGCCTTCCCGGTCCAGAATCCGTCCGCTGTCAAGCGTCAGGCGCCACACGCCGTTCTTCTCCTGCCCGCCCGATGTATAGGTTCCGATCAGAACTGACTGCATATGAATCTCTCCTTTCCATGGCATGAGCATAGCAGAGATGTCCAGGTTGTGCAATGCCCGTCACAGATTCCACATGCCCAACCCGGAACGTTCGGGTTTTCATGAATATTCCCAGTATTTTCAATCCCCAGCATGGGAATGTTCGGATTATTTCCGTACTTAATTTCTATTTACAAGCACTAATGTTCGTGATATATTGAATCAGACTTTTCCAATTCCGGAAAAGCGGCAATGGAAACACAGGGAGGTCTGACATGGGTGCTTTCTTTGGAGCCACTTCCAGAAGAGATGTGGTGGCAGATGTCTATTTCGGGACCGACTATCATTCGCATCTCGGCACAAGACGCGGCGGCATGGCCGCATGGGATGCGGCCAACGGCCTCCAGCGCGAGATCCACAATATTGAGAACAGTCCTTTCCGCACCCGGTTCCAGAAAACCCTTGAGGAAATGGAGGGCACCAGCGCCATCGGCTGCATCTCGGATGCAGACCCCCAGCCTCTGCTGATCCGCTCCAATCTCGGCAATTATGCCATTTCCATCGTGGGCATCATCAACAATGCAGAAGAACTCATCAGTCAGTTCCTCACCTTCTCCGGCGGACACTTTGAAGCCATGCGCGGCGGACATGTCAATGACACGGAGCTAGTAGCCGCCCTGATCGATCAGAAGAGTTCCTTTCCCGAGGGCATTCGCTTTGCCCAGGAAAAAATCCAGGGCACGCTGTCCGTCCTGATTCTCCGGGACAACGGCAATCTGATCGCCGCCCGGGATCTGCGGGGCCGCCTGCCGGTGCTGGTGGGCAAGGGCGAGGACATGTACTGCGTGACCTTTGAAGACTTTGCCTTTCATAAGATGGGCTGTGAGACCGACCTGGAGCTCGGACCCGGCGAGATCGTGGAAGTTACCCCGGACGGATGGCATCAGATGCTCCCGCCTCTTGAGGAAATGCGGATCTGCTCCTTCCTCTGGACCTATTACGGATATCCCACTTCCACCTATCAGGGCGTCAATGTGGAAGCCATGCGCTACCGCAACGGCGAGATCATGGCACGCCATGACAGGGAAAACGGATACCATGAACAGATCGACTATGTGGGCGGCGTTCCGGACTCCGGCACCCCGCACGCCATCGGCTATGCCAACGGCAGCAACCTGCGCTTCGCACGCGCGTTCATCAAGTACACGCCCACCTGGTCCCGTTCCTTCATGCCGGCCAACCAGAAAGAGCGCAACCGCGTGGCGAAGATGAAGCAGATCCCGGTGCATGAGCTGATCCAGGACAAGAATCTCCTGTTCGTGGACGACTCCATTGTCCGGGGCACGCAGCTGCGGGAAACCGTCGAGTTCCTTTACGAAAGCGGTGCCAAGAGCGTGCATATGCGCTCTGCCTGCCCGCCCATCATGTACGGCTGCAAGTTCCTGAACTTCTCCCGCGCCACCTCAGACATGGAGCTGATCACCCGTCAGGTGATCGTGGAGCTGGAAGGGGAAGAAGGCCTGAACCATCTGGACGAATACGCCGACTCCTCCACAGAGCGCGGCCGGGCCATGCGCCAGGCCATCTGTGACCGCTTCCATTTTTCCTCCCTGGAGTTCCAGTCCCTGGAAGGACTGGAGGAAGCCATCGGTATCGACCGCTGCAAACTCTGCACTTTCTGCTGGGATGGCCGTGAATGAGGCCGGAAAGGATGTCTATGATTTCTCAATCTGAAAGCTACAAGAAGGCCGGTGTGGACATTACCGCCGGATACCGTGCCGTGGAACTGATGAAACAGCATATCGCCCGCACCATGATTCCCGGCGTCGCCTCGGACATCGGCGGATTCGGCGGACTGTTCGAGCTGGACCTGACCGGCTACAAGCGCCCGGTACTGGTCAGCGGCACCGACGGTGTGGGCACCAAGCTCAAGCTGGCATTCCTGATGGACCGTCACGACACCGTGGGCCAGGACTGCGTGGCCATGTGCGTCAATGATATTGTCTGCGCCGGAGCGCGCCCGCTGTATTTCCTGGATTACATTGCCTGCGGCCGCAATGTGCCGGAGCGCATTGCCGATATCGTCAAAGGCGTGAGCGACGGCTGCGTGCTGGCCGGCTGTGCCCTCATCGGCGGTGAGACCGCGGAAATGCCCGGCTTCTATCCGGAAGACGAGTATGACCTGGCCGGCTTTTCTTCCGGGATTGTGGACCGGGACAAGATCCCGGTGCCCGAGCACATGCGCGAGGGCGACGTGATCCTGGGCCTGCCCTCCTCGGGCGTGCATTCCAACGGCTTTTCCCTGGTGCGCCACGTGTTGCCCATGACCCGGGAATACCTGACCGCACCGCTTCAGGCGCTGGACGGAAAGACGCCCGGCGAGGTGCTGCTGGCGCCCACCCGGATCTATGTCAAGCAGGTCCTGGCGCTCATGCAGGAAGTGGAAGTCATGGCGCTTTCGCATATCACCGGCGGCGGATTCTATGAAAACATCCCACGCTCCATTCCCGAAGGCTTCTGCGCCGTCATTGAACGCAGCGCGCTGCCGAAGCTTCCCGTGTTTGATCTCATCGCCCGGGAAGGCAATATCCCCGAGCGCGACATGTTCAATACCTACAACATGGGCTGCGGCATGAGCCTGGTGGTGAAGAAGGAACAGGCCGACCTGGCCATGGACTGCCTGCGGCGTCAGGGCGAATCTCCCATTCTGCTGGGCCATATCGAAAAGGGCTCGGACAAGATCCGGATCGCGTGAGGTGTGTATGAATAAGATTCCCACAGCCGTGCTGGTTTCCGGCGGCGGCACCAATCTTCAGGCCATCCTGGACGCCTCCGCCCGCGGGGAAATCCCGGATGCGGACATTGCCCTGGTGCTCTCTTCCCAGTCTTCCGCCTATGCCCTGGTGCGGGCCGAGCAGGCCGGCATCGCGCACCTGGCCCTGGAAAAAAAGGCTTTCCCGGACCGGGAGAGCTGGGAGCAGGCGCTGGAAAAAACGCTTGCGGAACACGGGATCCGGCTGATTGTGCTGGCCGGGTTCCTGTCCATTCTCTCCCCGGAGTTCACCCGCAGATGGGACAAACGGATCCTGAACATTCATCCGTCCCTGATCCCCTCCTTCTGCGGTCAGGGGTTCTACGGCCTGAAAGTGCATGAAGCCGCCTTGGAGCGGGGCGTGCGCATCACCGGGGCCACAGTCCACTTTGTCAATGAGATCCCGGACGGCGGCGAGATCATCGCTCAGAAGGCCGTCGCGGTACAGCCCGGGGATACCCCCGAACGACTTCAGAGACGGGTGATGGAGGAAGCGGAATGGATCCTGCTCCCCCAGGCCCTGGAAACGGTAGCCCGGAATATCCGGGAGAAGGAGGAACACACATGAACGCTTTCGAACTCAAGTACGGCTGCAACCCCCACCAGAAACCCGCCTCCATTACCCGCGCAGGCGGCGGCGAACTTCCCTTCTGCATTCTCTCCGGACGTCCCGGATACATCAACTTCATGGACGCCCTCAATGCCTGGCAGCTGGTGCGCGAACTGCGCAAGGTGCTGAATATGCCGGCCGCCGCATCCTTCAAGCATGTCTCCCCCACCTCCGCCGCCCTGGGCCTGCCCCTGTCCGACACCCTCAAGAAGGCCTGCTTTGTGGACGATATTGAGGGCCTGGACGACTCCCCGCTGGCCTGCGCCTACGCACGTGCCCGCGGCACGGACCGCATGTCCTCCTTCGGCGATTTCATCGCCCTGTCCGATCCCTGCGATGTCACCACCGCAAAGCTGATCCGCCGCGAGGTTTCCGACGGCATCATCGCGCCCGGCTACAGCCCCGAGGCCCTGGAAATCCTGAAGGAAAAGCGCAAGGGCAATTACAACATCATCCAGATCGATCCGGACTATGAGCCGCCCAAGGAAGAAGTCAAGGAAGTCTTCGGCATCGCCTTCCATCAGGGCCGCAATGATGTGCTCATCACCCCCGAGTATCTCAAGGAAATCGTCAGCAGTAGCAAGGACCTGCCGGAATCGGCCGTCCGCGACCTGATCATTTCCCTGATTACCCT
>CACYNZ010000143.1 GCA_902775835.1 uncultured Eubacteriales bacterium
AGCATTAAGCACGTATACCGGATTGCGCATGAGGTCTCGGAATTCCCGCATGAACACGGCCATGCCTGCATGCTGGGAGCGGTAATTCACGCGGTCAAGCCGGACACTCCGGCGAGACACGGAGGTTTCGCTGCCCATGAGCGCGATGCGCAGATAGGTTCTGCCGCATACAGCAAACAGAAAGACGACAGCGGCTGCACCGGCGAGTAACAGCAGTCCCATCATGGGCCAGGAGCCGAGGAGGGCACGTCCTGCCCAGCCTGCGGGCGGGAAGATCGACGTCATCATGGTGATGATATTGCGCTCACCGCTCAGAAGGCCGGTCATGACGCCGGCGAGCCCTTCCTCATCTCCGGCATAGCGGCTCATTGTGGATGAAAGCGTAAAGGACATCACCATCTGGAACAGAATCATGAGGACGGTTCCGACCATGATCACAGTGTCCCGATGTCTGTTGAATACGGACAGATGCGCCAGCAGGTGCACAAGAAGCGCTGCCAGGGCAAGCGGGAGTATCGGGCTCAGCAGCGTTACCAGGATGGCGCGCACAAGCAGCATGAAGTCAAAGCCGAGCCGGACCATATACATGATGCACAGCGGCAGCACCAGAGCGGCTGTAAGCGCCATTTCTTCGGCATAAACTTCCGTCAGGCGGGAAGCATACAGCACACGGCCGGAGATGGGCAGGGCACCGTACATGGGCGTATCCTTGCTGAAATACATTTTGCCGGTCAGCTGGTACAGGGAGAACATTAGTGTCAGAATCATGGAAATCATGACCACCATGACAAAGAGGACACTGGGGAGCGAGTCAATGTGCAGCAGGGCAAGCAGGGGAGCAAACCCTTCAGCGTTCTGGATGGACATAAGGGCACCGATCAGATACCATTCGATTACGGCCATGTATACGGCCATGACCAGGAAAAGAATCACAATACCGATGATGCGGGAAATATCACGGAAGCTTTTCTTGTCGCCTGTACCGCTGCCTGAGCGGGTAAGCCCTTTGAGTGCCATTTTGATCTGGAGGGCGAGAAGCGTCAGATAGGTCTTCATTGGGCACTCTCACTTCCTTCAGTGATTTCGAGGAAGATTTCTTCAAGAGAAGCGGCATGCTCCTGGCTGCGCAGCTCCTCCAGGGTTCCCTGGGCAGCAAGACGGCCTTTGGCAATCACGGCTATGCGGGTGCACAGTTTTTCCGCTACTTCCAGTACATGCGTGGAGAAGAAAACGGTCTTTCCCAGCTCGCACTGATGCTTCATTTCTTCCTTCAGAAGGTAGGAAGCGCGGGGATCCAGGCCCATCATGGGCTCGTCAAGGATGAGAATCTGGGGATCATGGATCAGTGCACCGATGGTGGCAATTTTCTGACGCATGCCCTTGGAATAGGAACGGATCTGATTTCCCGCGGCATCGGTGAGTTCAAACAGTTCCAGATACTTTTCCATGCGGGTGCGCCGGTCAGCGGCGCTTACATCAAATATGTCAGCCATGAAATTCAGGTATTCGATGCCGGTGAGACGATCAAACAGATCAGCGCCGTCGGGCACAAATCCGATCATGCGCTTGGCTTCCATCGGCTGTTTCTGCATGCTGATTCCATTGACGAAGGCTTCACCTTCGGTGGGATCAAGAATTCCGGTGAGAATCTTGATGCTTGTGGTTTTCCCGGCTCCGTTCGGACCGATATAACCGAACAGTTCCCCGTCGTTCACGGTGAGATTCAGGTGATCAACAGCGAGCGTGCCGCTCTTGCTGTAGGACTTGGAAACATTGCGAAACTCAATCATGGGAATTCCTCCTTGCGGGTCCAATATAACAGCCCTTGAAATCCGAAACAATCCTTTGCGGCCCAGTTATACATAAACAGGGTTCAATTGTCACCAATTCCGCTTATTGCTGAAGGAGCAGAATCAGAATCACGGCAGCCAGGCCCAGGACCAGCAGAAGAAGTCCGTAGGACACGCTGTGACCGATCTCTTCCACTTCACGGTGGGCTTCTTCATGTGAAGCATCAAGAACATACTCATAGTCCTCGCGAAGCGGGCGGTAGATGAGAAGCGTGCGGTTCAGGATGCGGACGATCCGGTTCAGGCCTGTGCCCAGGGCATAGGTTAACCGGGTTCCGACAGGAACAGGTTTTCTTGTTTTGCGGAAATGGAAGATGGTGCGCCTGGAAAAGTACACCACGATTTCCGGAAGCTCCACAAGGAAGCGCGTAATGAACATGCATGCACGGGGAATCCAGTCTTTGATGAGCCGGCTTTCCGGCAGGGAAGCGACGAAGGATACCACGGCCGAAACAAACCTTGGAATATACTGTCGGATCAGGGCGGAGTCCGCATAGCCCATGATCAGCCTGTCCGGTACGCTGAGGAGTGTGGGGAGCCAGTGGAGAACCGGGCGGTATACCGAGTTTTCCAGGTCCAGCCAGGCAGGCCAGCGGTTTACATACTCGGTACCGGAAGCAGTTTTGCGCATGAGAAAGCGCCGGACAATCAGGAAATAGACGGCAAGCCCGATCACAAGGCTTTCCATGGCACCCTTCAGGTTTTCCAGGGAGAAATAAAAGATGGGATGGGTCAGGGGATGGAAGCCGAAGAAAGGCATGGACCGGACGGCAAACGGTGTCATGAGGCTGCCCATGAGTCCGAACAGGGGAAGCATGATGCAGGATGCAGCCAGCGCGATGCGCGAAAGGGGAGAGGCATAGCCGGTCATCTGGTCAAACTCAGTCTGTCTGGAGGGATTCTTCTCATGGAAGATGCAGACGTACAGCTTGATCATGTAGGCAATGGTGAGGCCGCCGGAAATCAGAAACAGAATCTCAATGGCTTTGTAAGCCATCCAGCTTCCGCCGGTCTCACGGCTGTGGGCGATGTATTCCAGCAGGCCTTCATGCAGCAGGGATTTGGAGTTGTAGCCGCTTCCGAAAGGCGGGATACAGGCAAGCGCAAGGCCGCCGCAGAGAAAGACGGCATGCAGGAAAGGCTTGCGGCGTCCGAACCCGCGGATGCGGTTCAGGTCCAGTTCCTCCAGGTTCATGAAAACGCATCCGGCACTCAGGAACAGGCAGAGCTTGATCAGGGAATGGTTTACCATGTGCAGGATGCTTCCGTAGGCGGCCAGGGTTCCGTGATGCCCCAGAAGGACTGCGGTGGCCAGGCCTACGGTGATAAAGCCGATCTGACTGACAGAAGAGCAGGCCAGCGTGCGTTTGAGATTGACAGAGAAAAGCGCCAGCAGGGCACCGAGAAACATGGTGATGCTGCCGAGAATCAGAAGCATGCGCCCGAAAGCGTGATCGCCGGGCATGAGCCTTGAACAGATCACGATCAGCCCGAAAATACCGGTTTTGGTCAGCATGCCGGAAAGCAGGGCGGAAGCGGGGGCCGGAGCGACCGGATGCGCTTTCGGCAGCCAGATGTGCAGGGGAAACAGACCGGCCTTGGCCGCAAAGCCGAAAAGCGTCAGCCAGGTTGCGGCCGTGATGGTGCCGGAGCTGCCCAGCCCCTGCCGGCGTGCGGCAAGAAGTCCGTCAAAGGAAAGCGTGCCCAGCTCACGGTACAGGAGAAACAGTCCCATCAGGGTGGTCAGACCGCCGATCACAGCCACGGCAAGATAGGTCTGACCGGCACGCATGGCCGCAGGCTCTTCCTCCTGCACGACCCATACATAGCTGGCCAGGGACATGATTTCAAAGAAAACCAGCGTGGTGTACAGGTCATCCGAGAAGAACACGCCGAGCGTGGCACCGAGGGTCAGCAGATTGAAGAAAAGATAGCGGCCCTGATGGTGATCATGATGAAAGTACTGGGGAGAGAGCATGCCGGATATCAGCCACATGAACGATGCAAGAAGGGCATACAGAGAACGGAAGCCGTCGTTCCGGAAGTGGAGTCCGAGTCCCATGATGCCGGGAAAGTCCAGAGAAAAGCTGTCCGTGAAATACAGCCGGACGCAGCCCAGAAGGACCGCGAGAACCACGCCGAGAAAGGTTCCCCACCGCAGACGCGGGCCTGAGGAACGAAGACAGAAGACGAAAGGGGCCATACAGACCGGCAGCAGAATCAGTACGGGAATCAGCACGTGATCCTTCCTTTCTTACACAGGGGTTGCGATGCCGCGGATCCATCCCAGCAGCGGAGAAGCGGCAACGCCCAGGACCAGCATCAGAATAACCATGACAAAAAGAGGAAACTTCATGCGCCAGCCAGGGTCGAGTCTGCGCCCCTCCAATGCCCTGAGACCGGAATTCAGAGGACGGAAGTACATGACAAAGGCGGGGGTAAGCGCGTAGACAGCCGACATCAGGGAAGCAATGATCAGCGCGGTCATGGCAATGATGCCCAGCCAGCCTCCGGTTTCCCTGGCCGCTGACAGGAGAATCCATTTGCTTGTAAAACCGCACAGCGGAGGTATGCCGCTCAGGGCTACGGCTCCGATGGCAAAGGCGGCGGTGGTGGCCGGCATCTGCCGGTGGAAGCCGCGCAGATCCTGTACATAGGCGCAGCGTGTGCGGACCAGGATGGCGCCGGCACACCAGAAAAGACAGATCTTGATCACGGAATGCATGATCAGATGGGCAAGACCGCCGGTCATGCCCGAAGGCGTCATCAGGCAGAGCCCGGTGAGCATATAGGACAGATTGGAAACCGTGGAATAGGCGAGACGGCGCTTGAGATGTGGTTCACGCACTGCCTTGACAGCGGCAAGCAGAAGGGTAAAGCAGGCAAGCAGCAGAGCCAGGGTCTGCGGAAGCGAACCGCGCAGCAGCTCCGTGCCGTACGAGTAGTAAATCAGGCGCAGAACGGCAAACGTGCCGGCGTTGACGACAGCCACAGCGTGCAGAAGCGCTGTGACGGGAGTGGGTGCCACAGAAACCTTGGGCAGCCAGGAATACATGGGAAAGATAGCCGCCTTGGTGCCGAAGCCGACAAAGGCCAGAAGAAATACCCAGCGGAGCACATCCTCACTGCCCTGAATGCGTTCCGGATTCAGAGTCCCGCCCAGGGTGAAGGGAGCGCCGGTGCCGTAGTTCAGCAGAAAGATCAGGCCGACAAAAGCCATGGCCGCGCCGGTGATGGAGAATGTGACATAGGTTTCCGCAGCCTTGATGGAGGCATCGTCTTTCTTGTGGGAGACCAGGGGCAGCGTCACCAGTGTGAGACACTCATAGAACATATAGAGCGTGGCCAGATTGGCGGCCGCAGCAATGGCGATGGTGATGCCCATGTACATGGTGTAAAAGGCGAAGAAAGCGTCCGGTCTTGACTCATACTCCATGTATTCAAAGGCGTACAGCGTGGCCAGAGGCCAGAGAAACGCGACAAGCCCGGCAAAGAGGCAGCCCGGGCCGTCCAGCCGGAAGGCAATATCCAGGCGGTCCATCAGGGTATACAGAGTATGGACTTTACCGTCCGCGTTCAGGATCAGAAGCGCGGTCAGAACGGAATTGATCAGGACCACTGCTTCCACATAAATGCTCCGTGCCCGGTCAGACCGGAAGCGAAACAGTGGAATGGCGGCGCCGGCCAGCAGGGGAAGCAGGATCACAGAACAGATAAGAAGCGGCTGCATACTGCGTCTCCTTTACATCAGGCTTCTGGCAATGGACTGGAACAGAGAGATCATGCTTCCCGGGAAGATGCCGAGCACAATGGAAAGTGTTGTCAGGAGAATCATGGGCACAAGCATGACCCAGGTTGGCTCCGCCTTTTCCAGAACGTCGGCAGGCTCGGAGCTGGTTTTTCCGGGGAAGAAGCCATGGATCGATACGCTCAGAAGATACCCGGCAGTGAGCAGGGCGGAGATCAGAAGGACCACCGGGCCCAGCACCCGGAGGAAACCGGGCACAACCACGGAGCTGAGGGAGCCCTGGGCGAGATACCACTTGGATACGAATCCCAGGCAGGGCGGAATACCGACCAGTCCCACGGAGACAAGGGTGAAGCACCACATGGTAACCGGCATCTGTTTTCCGATGCCGTCCAGTTCGGAGGTGTGTGTCTTTCCGGTCTTATGAATGATGGCGCCGGCCGTCATGAAGAGGGTATCCTTGATCAGCGAATGGGCACACACATGCAGGAGCGCGCCGGCAAAGCCGAGCGGGGACATGGTGGAAAGACCGAAGAGTACATAGCTGACCTGGGAGACGGAGGAGTAGGCCAGACGCTTTTTCAGCAGGTTTTCCTTGTAGGCAAGAAGGGAGCCGGAGAAGATGGTGAAAAGCGTAAGGCACATGAAAGTTGTCTGCACCCAGGTTCCGGCGAGATGCTGGCATCCCACCAGGAAGTAGATGACGCGGATGATGCCGAGCACGCCGGCTTTGGTAATGATGCCGGACAATACGGCGGACGCGGGAGCCGGGGCCACCGGGTGCGCCGTGGGCAGCCAGCCGTGCAGCGGGAACATGCCCGCCTTGGTGCCGAAACCCAGAATCATCAGCATGGAAGCCGCAAGGACGGTGGTTTCATGTCCGGCCATGGCATCCGTATTCAGCTGTCCGCCTGCGGCGAATGAGAAGGACTGGACATAGCGGGAAAGAATAAAGACGCCGAGCAGCACCAGCGATGCGCCGAGAACGGAATAGATCAGGTACTTGATGCCCGCGGCCACCGCTTCCTTGTCCATGGTATGCATGACCAGGGGAACCGTGAGCAGGGTCATTAGTTCATAGAACATATAGTGTGTAATGATGGAACCGGCGAAGCACAGGCCGATGAGGATACCGAGCGTGGCGAGATAGAAACCGTAGAACCGTTTCAGATGGCCCTCGTGTTCCATGTATTCAAAGGAATAGAAGCCGGCAAGACACCAGACGACGGAAATCAGAGCGGCAAAACACTTGCCGGTGGCATCAGAATGCAGGAACACCGGAAGGTTTTCCGACAGACGGAACAGCGGCTGTTCCAGGTCCGGGGAGAGCAGCACCGGAAGCACCAGAAGCGCATTGCCCACCAGAGTGATGGAAATGATGGCTTTCCGCGCGCCTTTTCTGTCCAGCGCAGGAATCAGGGCCAGGCAGAGTCCCATCAGAACGGGAAAGAGAACGGGAACAAGCAGATAAAAGTCAGCAACCATGGTTCGTTCCTCCTTGGTGACGGTGAAATCAGCCGAACTGTGTCAGTCCCAGCATCAGGGCGTTGATGAGCGGCTGGGAGAAAATGCCCAGGGCAATATTGGATGCAATGAGAAGAATCAGGGAAAAAACATAGGCCCGTCCACGATGAAGCGGTGTAAACTGCACGTCCTCCCTCTTCTGATAGATCAGGACAACCGTACGCAGAAAATAGAGCGTGTTGAGCCAGGTGGAGATGACGAGGAAGGCCAGCGTGAGATAGCGTCTCGGATCTGTGAGCTCCACCGCGGCCAGAGCGAAATTGACTTTGCTTGCAAACCCGCCGAGAAAGGGAAAGCCCACCATGGAGAGAGCGCCCACAGTAAAAGCGGCGGCTGTGAGCGGCGCGCGGAAACCGGATCCGCGTATATCCCGTATGGATGCCCCGGGACTGGTGCTGACAAGGCCGTCAGCTGACAGAAACAGCATGGACTTGCAGATGGCATGGGCAAACACGTGGAACAGGGCGGCAGTCATGCCGTAGGCAGTGCCAAGTCCCATGCCCATGTAGATATATCCGAGCTGTGCCACGGACGAGAAGGCCACCATATACCGCACATCCGTCTGGTGGATTGCGTGCAGGGAACCCACGAGCATGCCGGCGAGTCCCAGCGTGAACAGCACGGCGTTGATGCCGGTGGAAGCGAACACGTCAAAGCCGATCACCCGGTAAATGATCTTCATGAGAAGGAAGATATACGCCTTGGACACCAGGGCGGCCATGATGGAAGCGCCAGCCGGTGTTGCATTGCTGTAGGCCGAGGGAACCCATGTGTGGAAAGGAAACAGTGCGCTTTTGATGCCAAGGCCCACCGTGATGAGGGCAACCACCACGGTAAGTGGTGTCTGATAGGCATCCGTCTCCTTCAGCAGGCGCACGGATTCGCGGATCGGACTCATGAGCAGGTGCCCCGTGATGTCATACAGAAGAATCACGCCGAGCAGAAAAAGTGAGGAGCCGATCATATTCATGATCATATAGCGCGAAGCGGAGAGGAGGGGACGGCCTCCTTTCCGGGAGGCAATCAGCGGCACCGCACTCAGCGTCATAATCTCCAGAAACACATAGGCGGTGAAGATGTCGTTGGTATAGACCTGGGCATTGAGCGCGGTGGTCATGAGAAGCAGCATGGTGCAGATGAGACCGTGGCGCTTTTCCTGGATATGATCGTTCATCCGTCTGAGCCCGCCGAGGAAGGAGAGCAGCATGACGGCCATAAAGAAGAAGGCTGTAATGGCTTCCAGAAGGCCTGCACGGATTTCATTGCCCCATGGAGCCGGGTAATGTCCCATGGAATAGGTAAAGGATTCTCCGGAAACGGTCATCCGATACAGGAAGAGTGAGGACATGACCAGTTCCGCTGTCAGCACAAGCCCGGTAAAGACATGGGCCGCCTTTCTGGGAAGCACGCTTGCCAGGGCTGCTCCGAGCAGCGGAAGGAGAATGGAAAACAGGGGAATGGAGTGCCAAAGGATCATTCCACATCCTCCTCGCTGGACAGCCTGGACATTTCATCCAGGTCAAGTGTATGGTACCGGGCATAGAGACGCACGGTGAGCGCCATCATGACAGCGGCGGAAGCCACGCTTACAACGATGCCCGTCAGAACCAGACCGGCAGGAATCGGATTGATGTAGGCTTCCATGCTGGTTATGCCGTTTTCAACGATGGGTGCCTTGCGTCCGCTGATATAGCCTTTTGAGGCCAGATACAGGAAAATGGCAGAGTCTGTCATGGAAAACCCGATGATTTTCTTGATCAGGTTCGGAGCTACGATCAGAAGCGTGAGGCCGATGCCGAAGAGGATCATGGCCGCGATTTCTTCATAATGGATCATCACGTTACAGATCCCCCTTCCGGAACAGTGTGTAAAATGCATACATGGTGCAGGCAACCACGAGTCCCACTGCAATGTTGAGATATGGAATCAGGCCTGCTG